>JAOZSF010000185.1 GCA_029939815.1 bacterium | reverse complement strand
ATTTAATAAAATATTCATTTTAAAAGATATTAACAAAAAACAAACTATTTATCTATAACAATAAAATCAAAAATAACACTATCTTGTCGTGTTAAGAAAGAATGCAATATGAAATGTAGAAAAGAATAGATATAAAGAAATCAATCAACACAGAAATAACAGGCGAGCAAAACCGTACTATTGTAATAAATCTTCATTGCTGAACTCTATTACTTTTGTTTTTTGGTCAACTTTCACTCCAAGCAGTCCGTAATTCAAACCTCCGGTATCTATAAATATATCATAGTTACCATACGGCACGTGTATTTTCACACGTCCTCTGACTGCAACTGCAACAATATCATCACGATATTCACCTATCCCTTTCACTTTTTCCTCTTTAGAAGGTAAACGATGAACCTGTATCGCAACGTTCCTGTTTATTAGCAGGTCCGGCAATTGCAAAACGATAATTTTTGTTGGACCCGGAATTTTTTGTGGCGATATTTTTTGTTTTTTTGAGCTTGCACATCCTGTTATTGAAACTGCGAATAAGCAAAGTATGAAAATATTTAATGATTTAATTAATGTTTTCATTTTTTTATGTGTTTTGCAAGTGGTTTTTAAGGGACAACTAATTGTGGTTGTCTTAGATATTCAATATAACCAATCATTAGACCATTCATGTCAGTGTTCAGGTGTCAGGTATTAATCACTCAACTTCGTTAACGGTTAGATTTACCTGTTTAATCGCTTTGCCGGTTTTCAAATCTATCCTGCAATATCCATAACGCCGCGGATTCATGCTTACCAAATGTCTTTCATCAATCATCATTTCTTTAGCGATTCGTTTTGGTTGTAAAATAAAAATATCTTTATATTCATCGGTAATTATTTCTAAAATCAACGCGTCTGTTCCGGCTTCAAGTCTCGCGAACGATTTTATTTTCGGCTGATTTGTTGTCAGAATTTCATGCAAAGCAATAAATCTGGTGTCAAGAGTGTTTATTCTTCTCGCTATAAGAGTATGCTCACTATAAGTTCTGTCAGCAACATGATCATCCCCTATTATTCTTGCATCTCCACCACTTTCGCCAAGTAAAAGGCGCGTTCCCGGCTGCCCCATCATAATTGTTCTCAGTCCGCTGCTCCAAATAACACTCCATTGTTCATTGGCTTTATAGCTCTGCACATTATCGATCCAATTATACCCGTCAGTTTTACTTCCGAGAAGTCCCGCGCGAGCTAGTTTATTATTCAGGGCGCACTCTCCTTTTACGGCATTATTAATTACAACTTGTTTTCCCAAACCATGAATTACCCAGTCAGCAGCAATAGGTTTTGAAGAAATTATTGTGAAAATGTCGAGAATGTAATCATCAGGCATAGCTATACAGCGCCGGTAAGATGTAAGCGGCGCTTTCGGATAGGATTTTTGCGCATCAGCTTCGACAACATTAATATCATCATTTCTGTCAAAGAGAAGTAATTTTCCGGGAACGCCGTTGGGGTCGGATGGTGTTTCCGCGCCTAATTGAGATTGATAATTCAATACAACGGTGTTATGCGCTAATGTCTGTTTTGTCCAACCAAATCTCAATGGCGAATCCACAGCGTAACTACCACCGGAACTGACCACACGCCGGCCTAATCCACAAAAGTAAAGATCAAGTTTGTCAGCATTTCCACCACTGCTGCCGTGTGGTCCATAATCCAGTCGCGCATATAAAGATTTAGCCGGTTTATTCGCGAATTTTCTCAAAATACCCCATCCCATTGATGGGCTTACTACTGAATAGAGAGGTCGTGGGAAAATATTAACTTTTCTTTTTGGTTTCCAATAATAAACGAGAATTTTTTCGTCATCGATTTTATCAATCTGCCTTTCCATTATTTCACCGTATAAATCATCACGATAACGCAAATAAGCAACAAGATAAATGTCTCCGGGTGGAAGTTCAGTTTTCATATTATCACTCCCCGGAATTGCTCCTAACGCGTCAATAAACATTAACGGCGCGTTAATTAAATTATGAAGATAAGATTCTTTGAATTTATTTTTCCATCTGTACGCCCGACCTTTCCCGGGCAAATTAACCTCAGCATAAGCCAAAAAAGCCCGTGTCGCAGTATAATTCAAAGCAAGCGAGCCACCGGGCCATAATCCATCGGGTCCAATCACATTCTCCAACTGATACAAAATTCTTCTTCTGGCTGACACAAGTAAATTAGCGTCTTCAGTGGCTTTCCCGACAATCTCTATTGCCGCCGTCTGCCAAGCGCCATGCGTTGTGTTTCTCCATTTTGCCCATACATCTTTTTCATTAATCACTTCAACCATAGCTTTCAGCCAAACACCAAACTTCTTTTTCTTCTTGTCACTCAGTGAATTGAAAAGCAGATCGTATGACCTCGCAAGATAAGGTAGCCAATCCCTCGCGTAAAGCAAATGATATTTGTGTGTTAATTCAATATCATCTATCTGTTCTTCGGGCTTAAATTTTTTAACGAACGCGTCAAAATAGTTAATAGCCGTTTCCTGATATTTTGAATCGCGTGTTCCGCACCAAGCGATCGTGGAATCATAAATTGCGCGCGCAATTTTAATATTTGATTCATTATTTTTTCTTGCTAATTTAATTTCCACCGCGAGAGGTTGTATTTTCGGTTTTTTCACGTCAAATGCCGCATCGGCACGTGCAACTATACTTCTCCATGCCTTTTCAATCACAGGTTCTTCACTAACTCGTTTTTTTACCGCAGCACCGAACTCACTTGCATTTTTTATCCGGTAATTACCCACCGAATAAATGGTTTGAAGATTTCTCGCCGAGGCAGTAATCGCACAAACACAAGCGAATAATAATAAAGCAAATTTTTTCATAATTTTCTTTTTCATAATTTTATATCCTTATTCAAAAAAAGTGTAACCTTCGTTATTCAAAATTTATACACCTTATCGCAATCAATAATTCTGCCGCCTTTAAATTTTACGCCCTCACTTTTTAGTAGTTTAATCTTATTACGAATCTTTATTCCCGATACTTTACCACCAAATCCGCCTATCGTTAGATCAGATGAAATCACACGGTGGCACGGAACTTCCGGAGCAAAAGGATTTCTCTTTAATGCCTGCCCAACCGCCTGAGCGGAGCGACACCCGATATAATCAGCCACGAGTTTATAAGTAGAAATTTTCCCTTTTGGAATTTCACTTATTGCGTCATAAACTTTTTGCTGAAATTGAGTGACTTTCATCGGTTGAATTTTATTTTTACAGTAATGTTATATTAATTTATTTCCGTGTAAATTAGTGAAATCCGTGTCAGCACCTCTCCAGAATCAGCAAAGTTATGTCATCAAAAATCTCTCCATTTTGAAAACCATTGAGTTCTTTTATTATTTTGCCATATAATTCTTCAGGTGATTTGTTCGATTCTCGCTTTAAAATCTCAAACAACCGTTCTTCACCAAAAAGTTCCTTAGCAGGAGAATGAGCTTCGGTAACTCCATCAGTGTAAAGAACTATTTTATCTCCCGCGGCCAATGTATATCTTCCTGTTTTATATTGAACATCAGGCACAATTCCAAGTGCGGGCGAACCATGCACGCCGAACAAATCGATTTTTCTATTTTCTTTCAAAACGCACGCTTCGTGATGACCGGCATTACAATAAACAATTTCGCCGGTTTTTACGTTGAGATTTGCGACAAAAAGAGTGACAAACATGCAAGTATCGTTGTCCTCACATAAAATATTATTAGCATAATTTATTGCTTCAGCAAGGTCTTTCTCATGACTGCAAACTGTTCTAAGAAGTGTTCTTGATACAGCCATAAACATCGCCGCCGGAACACTTTTACCTGAAACATCCCCAACGATCAGCGTTAATATATCTTCACTGGCAAAAAAGAAATCAAAAAAATCCCCGGCAACTTCTTTGGCCGGCTGAACGCCCGCGTAAAGCGCGAACTCGTTCCGCTCCGGAAACGCCGGGAAGACCCGCGGGAGCAAAGACTGCTGAATTTCGCGAGCGATATCTATTTCCCTCTGATAAGTTTCTCTTACGGCAACCTCTTTCTTCAAATCATCCACATAAACAACAAGTTTATCCCCGAGCGAATTAAATGATGCTGCAAGCTGGACAATTTCCGGTGCTCCTTTTTCTTTTACTTTGGCAGAAAAATCCCCGTCCGCGATTTTTTGAACTGCATTACTCAAAACCCTGATTGGTGAAGAAATAGTTCCCGAAAACCATAGCCCGGCAAAGACTCCCGCAATCGATAAAATAACCAGCACGATACCGCCTATTATTCTTGTTCTTTCCTCATTTTGCTCCGCGGCTTGATAAATCTCATCAAAAACATTGCTGCAAACATCTATTTCTCCCTTACTGATTATTTCTTGCACAGGAAGAAAATAGTCATTAATATAAACACTCGCACAGGCAACAAATGGAGTATTTGTTATATGCACAGCCGCCATGAATTTTCTTCTTTTTTTCGCACCCTTTTTAGATACAAATGTATAATAGCCGGTTGTAAAAGATTTTGTGAAAGATTCTTTTGTGATTTTCCACATCGCAGGATATTTATTTTTCCACTGCTTATAATCCTTCCCCTGAATGCGTTTGTTGGGATGCCAAATCGATAAACCGTTGGTATCGTAAACATCTATGTATCCACTTTCGCCCCCGTAAGAATACACCGGCGTCGTTGCCGCCGCGCGTAGTACGGTATTTGTGCGCAACGCTTCATAATCAAACGGTCTCGGAACATCTTTCAATAAATACGCGAGTTTATAAGCCGCTTCCTGTGCTTTTATAGAAACAATATGTTCGCCTATTTTCGTTAAAACCTTGGTTGATAAATTAAAGTTATTTACAACTATTTCATGAACTCCTTTTGCTGTCGCCTTTATATTCTTGTTTGTGAGTTCTCTGTTTACAACCCTAAAGAAAAAGTAAAACCCTCCGCTTAATCCAATGATTATTGTTAAGTAAGATATTATAAGTAATGTTTTAATTTTCATTTTTGGTTTAAAGTCTGTCTTTCGTTATCCGTTAT
>JAOZSF010000184.1 GCA_029939815.1 bacterium | reverse complement strand
TAATCAAATATAAACCGAATGATAAACCGGGAAAAGATAAATTGATTTATAAAGTGTGGAAAAATTTACCGCAGGAAATAATTTTCTTTGTTCAGCCACCGGCGGAAGACGGTGGTGATTCTGACAAACCGGCAAATTATGTTGAACCGGTATATGAATTATATTTATCTCCGGGGGCAAAAATGAAAAACGGTTGGCGGGAACTTGAAAAAAATAAATAAAGATCGCCACGCAATGGAATAACGATGTATTTCCATCGATTATTCACGAATTTAAAAAAATATAAAGACTGATTTAAAAACTTTAACACATAAGAAAATATAAATTTCTAAATAAAAAATAGCCACGAAGGCTCTAAGTCACAAAGCTTTTAAACAAATTTAAGAAATTAAAATCCGTGTTTATCAACGTCATCTACGGCAAAAATATTGTTTTGCAAAATTATTTTTAAAATTTCTTTAATAGCGACTTTAGCGCCTTGACAGTGCAGTAGCACGTTATTTCATTAGGCGTTAGAAACTATATTAATTTCCGTGTTGTTCTGTGCATTCCGTGGGCAAAAACAAATAAATTTTCAAAATTGATTTCATACTCCTGCTGTTATATTACAATCCCGAGAATTTCCACGCATCATTTTTATCGATTTCTTGACTGCAAACACAAATAGTTGTATAATATAATAAAATAGAGGAATAATCTCCACTTCTCAATATTATACAATGAATCATCTTCATTCCTATATTGTATTATGTATCCTGATGCTTTCCATACTGTTGTCATCTACGGACGCACGCACGGAAACGTTTTATGTTTCAACGAATGGGTTGCACAAAATCCCGTTTGCCGATTGGACAGATGCAGCTACCAATATTCAGTCGGCTGTTAATCTTGCTAAAGATACTGATACTGTTTATGTTTCAAATGGTTATTACACGCTTTCGTCCCAACTTGTTATTAATCATGATATAATTCTTAAAAGTAAGGGCGGGGCGGATGCAACAATAATTGACGCGGATATGAACGGCCGGTGTCTGTATGTGAATTCAATTGGAGCGGAAATCAATGGTTTTACTTTTCAAAACGGATATGTTTACGGAGAATGGCCATCAAATGCCGGTGCAGGTATTTTTTTTGACGGAGGAGGTGTTGTAAGAAACTCAATCGTAACATTCAATGAAGCTGAACACGGCGGCGGAGTGTGCTGCTTTCAGGGAGGAGTTGTAACCAATTGTGAAGTGAGCGCGAATTTGGTTACCGGTAACGGAGGAGGAATATATCTCTTTCAAGGAGGAGTAGTTGAAGCGTCATTAATTGAACTCAATGATGCCGAGGGATTAGGTGGCGGTGTTTACTGCGATATTACCGGTTCCGTCATAAACTGCTATGTGGAAACCAATCAGACAGAGCTGGATGGCGGCGGATTATATTGTTCTAATGGCGGAACGATTGTGAACTGCCTCATAGTCGACAATGACGCTTCGCGGAGCGGCGGGGGAGTGTATTGCAGAAGGGGAGGAACAGTTGTGAACTGTACAATTGCCGATAATTCTGCTGATTCAAGAGGGAACGGTGTGCGCTGTCTGAGCGGCGGCACATTGATTAACTGTATTATTTACTTCAACGATGATGTTAATTATGCTAATTTTGGAAGTGGAATGAATTATTCATATTGCTGTACATATCCCGGAATAAGCGGTGCGGGTAATATAACAAATGATCCGTGCTTTTCTGATTATGGCATATTAATTTATGAACTTGCACCGTATTCTCCCTGCATAGACACCGGCACTAATCTTTTTTCCGTTATAGGAGAAAAAGACCTCGCCGGTAATCCAAGAGTTATTGACGGGTTAGTGGATATGGGAGCATACGAATTTGTACCGGAACCCGGTTTGGTTTATTTATTATTATTTTTAATAAGATGTTTCTCGTTGAGGCATCATGAATATAGGATTTCCTTATGAAAATATTAATTTGGATTTTATTGTCAATACAACTACTTTCATCTTCCGGAATGTGTAATGTACCAAATTTTGAGGTTGATGCGTCAACAAGCGGTGAACGCTACTTCCCCGATTTATATGACAATACTGTCGTTTGGTGGGAAGGCGGTAACGGCGGACAGTTTGTCTGGTATGACTGGCTGGCTGAAGAAGAGGGAGTTTTTCCTGCGACATCATCACAGCCGCTGCATAGCCGCATCTATAAGAGATTCGTTGTCTGGTCAGATGAGTTTAGTGCCGATCCGAATATCTATTTAGCCGATTTGGTGCCGGGAGATACAAACGATGTTGTGTCGCTGTGGATCGATTATCCTGAAGATGGAGATGATATCACGAACGGCTCGGTAATAGTGCGGGGAGGAGCCTTGTCCCTGGCATCAGAAATAATAAATATAAAATGGAGGTTATATACCGGAGATGGTGAATTCCTGGACAATGGTACGGCTGACGGAACGAAAGAATGGTCGTTCGCTCTTGACCTTGAACCACTGGATGCCGGTTATGAAATATACATTAATGCTACGGATGAGCTTGGCTATTTTAATGAAGAAGAACTCTCGCTTTTTTATGACACCACTAATGAGTTATACGCTGCTGCTGATGAAGCTGTAACTTTCTCGCCGATCGTTAAGGTGATTTGCGATGCTCCCGGCGCGCAAATTAATCCCGATATCTATGGACAATATGTTGTGTGGGAAGATTACCGCAATACAAATAGTGATATTTATCTTTATAATCGTATGAATGAGAATACTATTCAGATAACCCATGATTTATCAAATCAAGTTCAGCCGGTAATCTACGGTAATACAATCGTATGGGTTGACTATCGAAACGGGAATGCCGACATTTATGCGTATGACATAACAAGTGGTACAATTTCCCCATTGTGCACAAATGATTTTAATCAACTAAAACCTGATATATGGGGTAATATAGTTGTATGGGAAGATTATAGAGACGGCAATGCAAATATATTTGCATTTAACATGACAAATAATACGGAATTTATTGTCAACAAAAGCAAGTGGCCACAGTTGGTTCCTCGTGTGTCCGAAAAATGGATTGTTTGGGAAGATTGGCGAAGCGAGCAGGGTGATGCCAACATCTACGGTTATAATTTTTTTTCAGATACAGCCAAAATAATTTACTCTGAAGAGTTAAACCAGATGGCGCCAACGGTTTTTAATAATAGTATTGTCTGGATGGATGACCAAGATGAGTTTTGGGCTGTTTATGCCGGATTTCCGGTTGATGACTTTATTATCAACAATGGCAAATCGTTCACAAAAACTCCGTGGGTTGAATTATCTTTGCAAACGACATATCCCAGACATAACTGGATGGATATTGAAAACAATAAATCAGGAGGTAGTTCTTATTATGATGAGTTCCAAACAAATCTTTTATGGAAACTTCCGGAGATTGACGGTGTGCGAACAGTTACAGTAGAATTTGAGTATCCGGACGGAAGTACAAGCGGAGAAATTATTGATACCATTATTTTGGACCAAAATCCACCGCGTGTGGAAGAAGTTACGATTAATCCTTCGCCTGTTACCGGCTTATTTACCACTGTCACGGTAGAATTTATTGAGGCAGGATCAGGACTTAATTACAGCACTAAGCCGGAAGTGACAATCAGGCACGTAACCGGAACACCTGAGCCCATTACGGTAACTTCATACTCAAATAACAAATGGGTGGGTGTATGGTCAAATACCTGGACAGAATCAGGGCGCGCAATTATCGCGGTAGCCGATGCGCGTGATATTGCCGGATATACAATGCTTCCGGAATCTTTTGCTGCCTATGTAACAGTGGGTGATTTTTTCTCAAATGCATGGTTTACATTAAACGGTGGAGCAACTTTAACCTCAAACGCAGTTGTAACAGTTAATATTCATGCCGAAAGTGCTGCCCAAATGAAATTAGCACAGGACCCTGACGATTTCGAAGATATTCCGTGGATTAATTTTAAAAATCCAATCAACTGGAAACTCGAAGACGAAGATGATGTCAATGAAGTTTATCTCGTTCTACGGGATGAGTGGAGAAACGAATCTAATATCATGATGACTCAAATTTACTATCATGCTTCGCCAACGGAACCGGAGGACCCGCAAGTTCGCATTAACGGTGAATCATCACATACGCGGACGCCAACGGTAATGCTTCTTCTGTTCGCTGAGTATGCAAGCAGTATGCGTATAAATAACTCGAAGCAGCTTGCCGCTGCCAAATGGATTCCTTATGCAACACGCCATGAATGGGCTCTTCCTCCGGGTAAGGGCAACCGAACCGTATATGTTCAATTTCGTGATATTTATGGTGAAGAAAGCGAAGTTGTTTCCGACACAATTACTCTTGCACCGGGGAAACGCTTTACTGTTGTCAATGACGGCAACGATAACGTAGTGCATTTTCGTTACCGTGGAAATGGTATTCTTATTGTTGAAGAAGGAACAGAGGATGACGACTTCGATAATGTAGAAATCGTTAATTCCGGACCTGATGATCGTCTTGTTATCTCTGCTGTGAAAATTACGGAAACAAAAGACGGTGATGAAAGCGAAAAAGTACCGGTCTCTATTACTAAATTTGTGACTGATGGTGATATTCATTCTTTCCGCTTGTTGGGAAGTGTGGGACAAATTCGTTTGGGAACAACTAATAATCCGGCTTCGGCAGACAGCATTGCTTTAAAAAAAGGGAATCTTTACGGCTTATCTGCACGAACTGTAAAATCGTTGAGAATCCGAGCAGGAAATTTAACCAGCAATATATTTTGCAGCGAATCGCTTGGGAAAATTGTGTTGCAACGCCAAAATAGATTCTCAAACGATGGAAGCATTGTTGATGCAACGGTTCAAATCGGCGCTACAGGTAAATCCGGTAACATACGGAAGTGGCGAGTTAATGGGTTATATGATTCACGCATTTTTGTTGGATTAAGTTTGGAAGATAATCCATCAGTTATACCATCGGTAGGTAAATTCGGACTTATGCGTGGTCGAGAAGCCATTAACAGCATCATTGCAGGCA
>JAOZSF010000183.1 GCA_029939815.1 bacterium | reverse complement strand
TGTTTAGCGGTTTCGTCAGCTTTAGTAACAGCTTCGTCCTGTATTTTTTGCAATAAGTTTTCAAGTTGCTCAGCCATTTTTGCTCCTTATTATGGAATATGTGAAGAGATAGTAAATTTAAATTCAATAATTATTAGACTATTATATCAAAAAGTTAATAAATAATAAATAATAAATAATTAAACAGCACCCTCTTGTCAAAAAAACGTGATTTTGATATTATTTATCTTATGTTACAACAGAAAATACTGTTGACGAAAATGATTGGCAACAAGCGTATGACTGCTATTTGCGGAGCATTTGGCACGGGGAAAACCGAAATTTCGGTTAACATCGCGTTAAAGCTTGCCGCGGAACAAAAAAAGCGGGTAATTCTTGTTGATCTTGATATTGTGAACCTGTATTTCAGGTCACGCGATAAACGTGATGCTCTCGCAGCCAAAGGAATAAAAGTAATTTCCGGCGCGAAAGGATTTGAGAATGCCGATTTACCTGCTTTAGCACCTGAAATACTTGAAGTTTTTGCCCAAAAAGATTCATTGGTAATTTTTGATCTTGGCGGGAGTGATTACGGCGGAACTGTGCTATCAAGATTTAACGAGTACCTCAAAAATGAAAAAATAAATCTGTGGCTGGTTGTGAATCCTTTTCGTCCATTTAATGAAAAGAACGAAGACACTGTCGCAATGGCGGAACATATTTCCCGTCGTGCGCGATTGCCTGTCAGCGGAATAATAGCGAATCCTCATTTAATGAATCAGACGACTGATGCATTAATAGAGCAGGGGTTAGCACAAATAAACCGGATTCAGAAATACCCTTTAAAATTTTTGACTGTAATGGAAGATTATTACAAGCCGGAAATGGAGAAGGAGTTTGAAATTCCAATAATGGTTTTATCAAAAAATATGATACAACCTTGGGAATAAAGAATTACAAATTACTAAAATGCCGAAAATAGAAATTGAAAAAAATGTCTGTAAGGGATGCGGCTTATGCGTTCGCATTTGTCCGAAAAATGTTATTGTCATAAGCAAGGGGCTTAATGATAAAAGTTATCATCCGGCTGAATATATCGGCGAAGGATGTATAGGCTGCAAGTCATGCGCGTTAACATGTCCTGACAGTGCAATAGAAGTTTACAAGTAGGGTGGGCAAAACTATGAGTGAAAAAGTTTTAATGAAAGGGAACGAAGCTGTAGCTGAATCAGCAATTCGTGCAGGATGCAAATTATATTTTGGTTATCCGATTACGCCGCAGAGCGAAATTCCTGAATACATGTCAAGAAAGCTCCCGCAAATTCCCGGTGGAGCTTACATTCAGGCGGAAACAGAAGTTTCCGCCATCAATATGGTTTACGGCGCAACTTCCGCCGGCGCGCGCGCGATGACGACATCTTCTTCTCCGGGGATAAGTCTGATGATGGAAGGTATTTCTTATATTGCCTGCGCGGAAGTTCCCTGTGTTATAGTTAATGTTATGCGTGGCGGGCCCGGTCTTGGCAATATCAGCCCTGAGCAGGCGGATTATTTTCAGGTTGTAAAAGGAGGAGGTCACGGAAATTACCGTCTCGTGGTTTTGGCTCCCTCGTCAGTTCAGGAAATGGCGGATTTAACTTATGACGCTTTTGATATTGCCGATAAATACAGGATGCCGGTAATGCTTGTTGCGGAAGGCAATCTTGGTCAGATGATGGAACCGGTAAAGTTCAAGGAATTGAAAACAGAATTTACTGACAAATCTGAGTGGGCGCTTACCGGCACGAGGAACCATGAGCCAAAGATCATCACATCTATTCTTCTTGATCCTGAAACGATGGAAAAACATATTCACAAGCTTTATGAAAAATATGCATTAATAGAGGAAAACGAAGTGAGATTTGAGGAATACTTAACCGATGACGCTGAAATAATAATAATCGCTTACGGTTTAATTTCACGCGTCGCGCGAAGTGTTGTAGATAAATTACGTGATGAAGGAATAAGAGCGGGAATTCTTCGTCCTATTTCGCTTTGGCCTTTTCCTAATGAAGCTATTAAATCGAAAATTGAACAGGCTGAATTTTTCTTCGTTTGTGAAATGTCAATGGGACAAATGGTCGAAGATGTTCGCCTCGCGGTTAATGGAGCAAAACCGGTACACTTTTTTGGCAGGTGTGGAGGAGTTGTTCCCACCCCGGTGGAAATGTTTGATAATGTAAAAAAATATTTATAAATTATTTAAAAAATTTAATTTGCTCTAACGAGCAGATTTTCTCCGAAATCACCCGGCATGCACCGAGTGCTAATGCAAAAACGGCACGACTATGGAAAAAATATTTAAAAAACCAAAAGGACTGAACGATAAAACTATGCATTACTGTCCCGGATGCGGGCACGGAATTGTGCATAAAATGATCGCTCAAACTCTTGAAGAATTGGATTTGCTCGAAAGAACAATTTTCATTTCTCCTGTCGGCTGCGCGGTGTTCGCGTATTGGTATTTTAACACCGACCATATCCAAGCCGCACATGGTCGCGCACCGGCTGTTGCAACCGGGCTCAAGCGTGCGAATCCGGAATTAATTATTGTTTCTTATCAGGGCGATGGTGATCTTGCATCTGCCGGGACAGCTGAAATTGTTCATGCAGCGGCAAGAGGTGAAAATATTTCGGTAATTTTTATAAATAATGCAGTTTACGGAATGACCGGCGGTCAAATGGCTCCAACCACACTTGTCGGACAAAAAACATCCACGTCCCCTTTCGGCAGAGACCCTAATTTTGCGGGGCATCCGCTTAAAGTCTGTGAGATGCTTGCCACAACAAAAGCTCCGAGATATATTGAAAGAACATCTCTCGATTCAGTAGCAAATCTTAACAAAACCAAAAAGGCTATTAAGAAGAGTTTCGATTTACAAGCACGGGGAGAAGGATTTAGTCTTGTAGAAATTCTATCGCCATGCCCGACCAACTGGGGAATGTCCCCTCCTGAAGCGATGGATTGGATTGCCGAAACATTAAGCAAAGAATATCCGCTTGGTGTTTTTAGAGATGAACGTGCAGACACGGAGGTAAGAAATGACTCATGAAATTATTTGCGCCGGATTTGGCGGACAGGGAATTTTATTTCTTGGAAAAGTTCTCGCTTTTGCCGGACTCGAAGAAAAAAAAGAAGTTTCGTGGATTCCTTCCTATGGACCGGAAATGCGTGGGGGAACGTGTAACTGCTCCGTTGTTGTTTCAAATGATAAGCAGGTTGGAATGCCTGTTGTTACAACGCCGAATGTAGTTATTGCGATGAACCGTCTTTCAATGGAAAGGTTTGAACCGACAATAGTTCCCGGTGGATTTCTTATTTATAACACAACTTTAATTGAAGTTGAGCCGCAGCGGGATGATATTAAAATCGCGCATATTGCCGCATCGCAAATTGCGAATGAGCTTGGCAATGTAAAACTTGCAAATATGGTTATGCTGGGCGCGTTATTAAAATTTGTTCCTATTGTAAAAAAAACAACTGTTGAACAAATTATCCGTAAACAGCTTACCGGCAGCAAACAAAAGTTCTTTGAACCGAATATGAAGGCAATGATTGCCGGGGAAAAAAACTTAGAACTTGAAACTTGAAATTTGAAACTTGGATTTTAGGAAAAAATTATCTTCAATTCGTCTGATTTGTCCTATTTGTCCAATAATATTCTATTACAAATAACCGATAACAAATAGCTAATAACTGAAATGGGAAAACCAACCGGATTTATGGAGTTTAAACGCGTCGATGCAAAGAAAAGACCCGTTAAACAAAGACTTAAAGATTATAAAGAAATAGAACTGCCGTTACCTGTAGATGAACTTACAAATCAGGCGGCAAGATGTATGGATTGCGGAATTCCGTTCTGCCACGCTTACGGTTGTCCGCTCACCAATTTAATTCCTGACTTTAACGATCTTATTTATAAAGGGCATTGGGAAAAAGCTCTTGAAATTCTTCATTCTACAAATAATTTTCCGGAAGTAACCGGAAGAATTTGCCCGGCGCCATGCGAAGCAGCATGCACGCTTTCAATTAATGAGCCTGCTGTTACGATTCGACAAATCGAACATCAGATTATTGAGCGCGGCTGGCAGGAAGGTTGGATTAAACCTCAGATTTCGCCGGGAAAAACCGGGAAAAAAATCGCTATCGTAGGCTCCGGTCCTGCAGGACTTGCCGCTGCTCAGCAACTTGCAAGACAAGGTCACGAAGTTGTTCTTTACGAAAAAGACAGTCGAATCGGCGGATTGCTCCGCTATGGCATTCCTGATTTTAAATTAGAAAAAAGTATTCTTGACCGCAGGATGGAACAAATGGTCGCCGAAGGTGTTGTTTTTGAGCCAAATGTTTATGTCGGTAAAGATGTTTCCGCATCATATCTTAAGAAAAAATTTGACGCTGTACTGATTACTGCGGGAGCAGGCACACCGCGCAATCTTAATGCTCCCGGGAGAGACTTAAAAGGTATATATTTTGCCATGGAATTTCTTTCACAGAATAACAAACGAGTTGCCGGTGATGATATTCCGGAAAATCAGATTATCAACGCCAAAGGAAAAAATGTTGTTGTAATCGGCGGCGGAGATACAGGTTCCGACTGTATTGGAACTTCAAATCGCCAGGGTGCTAAAAACGTTGTTCAAATCGAACTTCTGCCAAAACCGTCTGATGAACGTCCAGCGGGAAATCCGTGGCCTGAATGGCCCTTGACACTCAGAACTTCTTCATCACAGGATGAAGGATGTAAACGTATGTGGAGTATTAATACAAAGAAATTCATTGGTGAAAAAGGGCAGGTTAAAAAACTTAAATGTGTTAAACTTGATTGGTCAAAACCAAATAAAAAAACAGGAGCTCCTTTCTCAGAAATTAAAGGCTCAGAATTTGAACTTAAAGCAGATCTCGTTTTTCTTGCAATGGGATTCGTTCATGTTGAACACGGACCGCTTGTCGAAGACTATAATTTAGAACTCGACCGGCGAGGAAATATTCTGACCGATGAAAATTACAGAACTTCCGAAAGCGGAGTTTTTGCGG
>JAOZSF010000182.1 GCA_029939815.1 bacterium | reverse complement strand
TACATTTGGAATTCTATTAATCATTGTTTTGTGTATTTTTATCTGGCTTTCGATTTCCGCCATGTTTTTACTTTGGGGTGCGAGCATTGCGGGAATTAGAAACCGCAGCTGGGGTAAAGCATTTGGAACAATTATTATCGGTGGAATCGCGCTTGCGGTTTTATCGGTAGTTTTATCACCACTGCCGGGAATCGGTCAAATTTTCAGCGCAATTGGAAGTTTTATTGTTACCGCGCTTGTTATGATGCCGATTTTCAGAACAACTTTTGGCAAAGCGCTTGGCGCAACAATTCTCGCGTGGGTGCTATCGATAATAGTTGGAGTTGTAATGGTTTTTATTTTATTAGCGATAGGAATTGCCCTCCCGATAGCCATGTAAAAATACAAAATCAACCGCATAAGACACATAAAACCACAGAAGAAAATTAATTATGAATATGCGATAATACGCATATTATTTCATTAGGCGTTACAAATAAAAACCACAGCCATCGGCAGCGCGTGCCCCGCGAATGCCGGGGGCTACAGAAAATGTCGATGACATTCGACCAAAAATGTTGATTGAAATTCTTGCGACTTTTGCGTCTGTTGCGTTACAAAAATCAGAATTAAACCAATTCCGCGATCGCGTTATAAACTTCGTCAACAGAAATCGTTGTCATGCAGCAATGACTGCCATAACACGTTCTTTTAAAACACGGAGCACAGTCAACTTTTGTTTTGATTAATTTGTGACCGGTTCCGAGAGGCGGGGTGCTTGACCAGTCAGTAGGACCGTAAATCGCTACAACAGGTGTTGCGACTGCGGCTGAGATATGCATTGCACCGGTATCATTTGTAACGAGGCAGACGCATTTTTTCAGTAAAGCCGAGAGTTCAATTATAGAAGTTTTGCCGACGAGATTTTTACAGCATTGACCTGTAGAAGAATCTTTTTGGATAATTTTTTCAAAAACTTCATTGCAAACTTTTTCATCCCCGGGTCCACCGAAAATTATTATCTCAACTCCTTTTTCCTTTTCGAGTCTGACGGCAAGTTCGGCATATCTTTCCGGCAGCCATCTTTTAGCCGAGCCGTAAGTTGAGCCGGGATTCAAACCGACAATTTTCTTACCGGAAATTATTGGTGAGATTTTTTCTTTGGTTTTTGGCGGAATTGTGAGACGGATATTTTCATCAGCGTCAATTTTTTCATCAAGCCATTTTTCGATCAGATAAATGTAATGTTGAAATTGCGGCTGAGATTTTAACTCCTTTGGTTTAGGAATCGCTTTTGTAAGCATGAACGACCTACCATCAGTTGCCCACCCGACTCTTTCAGGTATTTTTGCGAGAGCGGGGACAAGAGCTGAATCGAAAGAATTAGGTAAAATAACCGCGACATCGAAGTTTTTATTTTTGAGATTTTTAGCAAAGTTCCATCTGTCTTTAATTCCGCCGATGCCCTTTCTGAAATTGAACGGAATAACTTCATCAACGGGAGTCATTTTCCACACATCCGCCATTGATTTTTTAATCATAACGGCGATATGCGCGTTTGGGAATTTTTCCCGCAGAGCAAAAACGGCCGGCATAGTGAGAATGTTATCACCAAGCCAGTTTGAGGCGCGTAAAATAATTTTTGTTTTATGAAGTTTCATAATAAATATTCAATAATCAACAAGAAATGAGCAATATTAAAGGTAGGAATTTATTCTTTACTTTGACATTGAATATTTTTTGTTGAATATTTTTCTGTTAAATTCCGATTACAGATTACGGACTTTCCTCCACTTCCTATGTGACCAGAGCCATTGACCCGGGTCTTTCCGTATTTCCTTTTCAAGGATTTTCATTAATTCCTGAGTTGTGTCAAAAATGTCTTTTTTCAAATCATCGGTTTGCGGAACTTTTACCGCGGGATAAATTACAGGGTGATGAGTTCCGTCAGGTGAGATATGATCAAAAGCCGGAATCAGAGCCGCGCCTGTTTTTCTCGCGAAAGTAGCCATAGCCGGGGTCGTTGATGCCGGCTGTCCGAAGAAATCGACGAACAGCGCTCTTGAGCCGGCGTATTGATCGCCGACGAAGCCGACCATTTCGTTTTGACTCAATAATTTTAAAACATCTTTTGTTATTCCTTTTTTATCGAGAATATTCACACCCGGTTCCTTTCGGATTTTCTGAATGTGTTTGTAAATCCATTTATTGCCGAACGGTCGCGCGACAGCATTAAACGGATAATCCAGCAGTGCGCATCCCAGGGCGAGCAATTCCCAATTCCCGATATGGCCTGTAAAGAAGACGATACCTTTACCTGATTTTCTTTCCTTTTCGACATTTTCCATACCTGTAGGATGAACGATATCGAAGAAGTTATGATTAATTTTACTGAAAGTAAGAAGTTCCATGGAAATCATTCCCAGAGTTTCAAAGCTTTGTTTTGCGATAGATTTACATTCATCAGCTGATTTTTCGGGAAACGCGGCGCGGATATTTCCAACTGCTATTTTACGATGCTTTGGGGATAAATAGTAACCTATAGCCCCGAGCTTTCTTCCGAGAGCGACGGCGTTTTTATGTTTAAGAAGTTCAATAAAGAAAACAATAACGCGGTAAATAAAATAAGTAACCAATCCGTTTACGACGAGTATTAAAAAGCCGACAAGGATCCATCCCAGCACACCTGTAGCGGCATATTTTTCGCCAAAGAACCATGATGGCTGCGTGGAACTGGGATATTTATAGATTCTGCCGAGAACTTTTATTGTAAAAACCCATCCTGTATGAAGACCCATTGCCGCCCAGAGGGATTTAGTTTTTATTGTCAGTTCGGCGAGCAGCCATCCGGCAAGGAATAAACCAATCAAGCCTGGAAATACGAGGCCCGGGTGTTTCAATGGTTCAAAGAAGAACATCACGAGCCGAAATCCGTCAAAAGGGTCTGTGCCGTCCGGAGCAGCGGCTTTAATAGCTTTTAAAAAGTGGTTAAGACTAAAAAGGTGAACGCAAGCGAAGATAGCACTTGTGATAAAAACGGCTTTAAATTTTTTGAATTGTTTAAGAAAAGTTTGAAGTACAAATCCCCGGAAAAAACTTTCTTCGAGAAAGCCGACAGTAACGGCGCTAATTAAAGCCGCGAAGAGTTTTAAACTTTTACTGCGCGGGATTCTAATACCTGCCATTTTCTGAGCATAAACAAGAATTCCAATGCAGATACAACCAACAATAAACCAGGTTAACCAACGAGCCACCGCGCGTTTGGGTCGATAAAGTGATTTAAAATTAATTTTGATTCCGACCCATTTCCAGCCGAGAGCGAGCATAGCGATAACACTAACGAGAATAACTCTATCGAAAATGCGTCTGAATTTTTGTTTAGCGAGATAATCGGCTAATTTTTTAGCGTGAGGTTCGATAAAGTCGGGAAGAAAGCTAAAGAATCCATTATCGAAAAGACCGGGTAATGCTTTAAGAGCTTTAAACACATAAGGAGCTATAGCCATAGTGATGAAAAGCGAGATGATTAACAGCACGGCTATTTTAATCAGCATGATTAACGAATCGTTTTTATTTTTACGTAAATTTTTTGTCATAATGTTTTTTGTTTCAGCCCATGACTTCAGTCGTGGGATATTACCATCAAGTATTCTAAACCGTTTAAACGGTTTGTTTGTATTTGTATTGTATATACCCACGACTGAAGTCATGGGTTAATAATTTAAACATTATTATATAGAATATCTATAATAGTAGCAAGTTGACTATATCCGGCATTTTAGATAAACTATGATAAGTTAGACGTTGGATATTTGAAATTGGGTTGGGGATTAATGGATTATTGGATTTAATCAGTTAATAATTATTTAATAACAAATAGCATGATTTACAGCGAATACGGAAAAACAGGGCATAAAGTTAGCGCGGTAGGTTTTGGTGGAATGCGGTTTAATACAAAGAAACGCACCGATGAAGAAAATGCCGAAATAATTCTTCACGCTTATAATAAAGGAATCAATTATTTTGATACCGCGCCGGGATACTGCGAAGACAAAAGTGAAACAATTTTTGGATTAGCTTTTGAAAAAATGGCAAAAGAACGCGACAAGTTTTTTGTTTCGACAAAAGTAATGCCAAAAGATATTAACGGCGCGGAAGAAGGAATAGCTTCAGTTAAGAAATCTCTTGAGCGGTTGAAAATAGATTACATTGACTTTTTCCATGTATGGTGTATTCGCACTTGGGAACAATATAAGACCGCAATGAAGAAAGGCGGACTTTATGAAGGACTCTTAAAGTGCAAGGAAGAAGGTTTGATAAAACACATTTGTGTTTCAACCCATCTGCCGGGAAATGAAGTTTCTAAAATAATAAATGACGGATATTTTGAAGGTGTTTTGATGGGAGTTAATATCCTTAATTTCCGCTTTAGATGGGAAGGCGCGGTAGTCGCGCAAAAAGCCGGAATCGGTGTTGTCGCGATGAATCCTCTCGCGGGCGGATTAGTTCCCGGTTATCAAAAGCGACTTGAATTTATAACTGAAGGAGATGAAACACCGGTAGAAGCGGCAATCAGATTTCTTGTGAGTGCGCCGCAGATCAATGTTGCGCTTGTGGGTTTTAACAATAAAAAAGAAATTGATATCGCATGCAAAGTTACCGAGAACGCGCAGCCATTTTCTGAGGAAGACCTTGAAAAGATCAAACAAAAAATGTCGAAAAACATGGATGTTCTTTGCACTGGCTGCGGTTATTGTGAAAAGAGTTGTCCGGTAAAAATCCCTATTCCGCGTTTTATGCAGGTTTACAACGAAAAATTATTCTGTAATAAAAATGACCAGGATATGATTAACCGCTTAAACGAAAATCGAAAATGGGGAATTTTAGAAGGCGTTTATGCCGACCCGAAAGATTGCGTAAAATGTGGAAAATGTGAAGAAATCTGCACACAGCATCTTAATATAATCGAACGATTGGAAAAAATGGCGGAATGGGATGAAGCGGTGAATAGTAAGCAGTAAGCAGGTGTCAGGTGTCAGGTGTCAGGTGTCAGGTGTCAGGTGTCAGGTGTCAGGT
>JAOZSF010000181.1 GCA_029939815.1 bacterium | reverse complement strand
TTTTAATTTACAATCCACAAAAAATGTCGGATGAAGTTAAGAAATTTGATGAAGAAAGCTGCAAAAATGGTTCCGCAGGATTGCTCGAAAACGACGAATTTATAAAAATGGTATTTAGAATTGAAAAGTAACAAAATAATTATGGAAATTAAGGAAAATATACCTCTAAACAATAAAACCTGGTTCAAAACAGGCGGCGCGGCTGAATATTACGCCGAACCGGTTTCAACTGACGATTATAAGTCAGCACTCGATTTTGCACACGAAAAAAATTGCGAAGTCTTTCTGCTTGGCTGCGGAGCAAATGTTTTGATTAGCGATGACGGTTTTAACGGTCTGGTCATAAAACCTTCAAATACAAATTGTGAAATAATTTTCGCTGATAATGATGAGGATATTCTTGTTCGTGCAGGTGCGGGAACAGAAATTCAAAATTTTATTAATTTTTGCTTAAGCAGCAATTTAACCGGATTTGAAGAGTTTAGCGGGATTCCCGGCACAATTGGTGGCGCGGTATTTATTAACATCCATTACTTTGAATTTTTACTTTCTGATTTTTTGATTAGCGCGCGTGTTATAAATAAATCAACGGGAGAAATTAACGAAGTTTCCCGCGAATGGTTTGATTTCGGCTATGACAAATCAAAATTGCACGATGGGAACTGGATACTTTTTGATGCCGTTTTTAAATTAAAAAAAGTTGACGATATTAAAACAGCTTTCGCAAAAGGCAGGAGCGTTGAAATTATTCGTCATCGCGAAAACAGATATCCTACTGAACGCACCTGTGGCAGTTTTTTTCAAAATTTTTCTCCTGATGAAATTAATTTTGAAATTAACGGCAAAAAACAAATCCATATCGCTTATTATCTTGATAAACTCGGAATAAAAGGCGAATTGTCCATCGGCGGAGCACATGTTTCAAGAAAACACGCGAATATGATCGAGAATGACGGAACAGCAACTTCAGCCGATATCCTGAATCTTGCAAAAAAAATGCAGGAACTTGTGAAGGGAAAATATGGAATAGTTCCGAAACTTGAATGTCAGTTGATTGGATTTTAAAACGGACTTAACAGACCAAACGGACCAAACAGAGGACGGAGGACGGACTCTTAGTCATCCCTTAAAAAGCATATCCGATATCTGATGAGCCTTCACCAACGATTTTACCTGCATCTTTTCTCATTTCCGCCTGAGTTTTCATTTTAAAGCCATTACCATCGGAAGTTATGAGAATTGCCTGATCGGAATCGGTAGAAACTATTCTGCTTTCAGGGAAATTCTTTTTCACAAATTTTCTCGTGATGCTGTAAGCTGAACGCGCATCTTTAAAAGTCTGCAGCAGAATTGGTCTCGGGTCGCCATATTCAAAAATAATAATTTCCGGAGCAACTTTTTTCAATAAAGGTTTTAATCCGTCATTAAGACATATATTCATTGCGGAACTAAACCTTGAAAAAGCATTTGCAGGAATTTCCGCACCGTGTCCCGGAACGATTATAATATCGGATTTTAAATCTTTTTTATCGAGTTGTTCAGCTATATATTTTTGAGCATTGTAATGAATATCGCTTGTAATTAAAAAGCTGAAATCGCCGTATTGAATTTTTATTACCGCGGAACGGTTATCAATAGGTTTATTTTCAAAAACTTTATTATCAGGATGAAGAACTTTTATTGTGAGTTTTTTTCCGTTAGGGGCGGTTTCCTGATAAATAATTTCACCGGCATGAAGAGGAATTACATGTGAATCCATATCCGCCCATTTATTTATTTCATTTTCCATGTGGAGTGTCAGACTCTTCGCGAGAGTTAATCTTTTGGGCCACCGGACATCATTAATTAACCTGCGGTACATTTCAGTTAATCGGGTTGTTTCAGGATCGTGAGAAAAGTTTCCCTTTAAAATATATTTTTTGAAATCATCTTCCGACATCGAAGAATTTATCCCTCCAATCGTCTCAGGAATAAATAATTTGTTGACTCGATATTCGTTCATTACATCCGCCATTCCGGCTGACCGCTGAATGTTTGGCGATGTAAGAATCGCGGCATCGAGGTGAAGGATTCCTTTTCTTGCAAGATAAGTAAGAACGGTTCTTATTGTATTATTAAAGCCTCTTTCGCCAAAGGTAACGGCACCTGCATCAAAAAGTAAATTCGCGTTATTTGGCGTTTGAACAAGAATTGCACTACCGTAGCGCACTGCGAGGACGGAAATTCTTAGTTTGTTTTTATCCGGTTTTCTTGCCGCAACGACCGGAAGAATTAAAAGAATAGCGATAACAAGCGCGAAAATTTTAGCATAAATCGGCCGCTTTATTTTGATATAAGAAAGCAGTTTTTCAAGAACGGAGAAAACTTGATTTCTATAAACAAATCCAAGTAAATATAAATAATAAACAACTACAAGCCATGGATGCCATTTCGGAACAAAAGGCCAGGGACAGCCTCGCGCAACAACATGACTTAAAAGTAAAAATCCGGATGACGCTATCCAATTTGCCGCGTTAAGCAAAAGAGCAAGATAAATGCCTATTCCCGGAATTAATCCAAGCAGTCCGGCGATCATTCCAAGTTGTATAATTACACCGGCAAGAGGAATTGCGATGATATTCGCGTACATTCCACCGAGAGGCCAACGCATGAAATAAACGGAAGAGAGGGGAATCATCATACCAATTTGAATAGCGAACTGAGCGGCGAAGAAAGTGCTGAATCCATTAGGCAGGTCTTGAAATCCGATATCGCCGATAGGATGAATTTTCGGCTGCATAAATTTAGCGATAATAAAAATCCCAGCCCATAAAATTATCCATAAAATAAGAAACGAAGGAGTGTACATCAACGCGAATTTTCTTATCGCTATTACTGTCGTAATACTTATAAAAAGCAGAAAAACAAGGAAAATATTTCCCCGGAACTTTGATAACATCTCATAAGCAGGTCCCGTAAGTAAAACAAGAGAAAGAATCGCCGCAAAGGAAAGCGTAAAAGAGGGGTCAACGATCATCAACGGATTTTGTATTAAAATCAATACGGCGGCAACAGCGAGACCGAATAATGCGGCGGAACGAAGCCCCTGTTTCATATAAGCCCATGTCAGCAGAAAAAGACTGTTCATAATCACCGCGCGCAAAGTTGACGGTCGCGCGCCGGTGATAATCGCAAAAATAACAAGTGCAAAGATCGTAACCGGAACAAACATCTTTTTCGGCACACGAAGAAGCATGAAAATCCCGACAAACATCGCCGTAATAATCGTAACATGCAAACCGGAAACTGCGAGAACATGATTAACACCAGCGCGCTTAAACTGATTTTCTATAGTATCTTCCCAACCTTCATGCGGCTGGTCATAATTATAATATTCAACTTTTGTCAATCCTTCTCTTTTTAATTTATAGTAATCACTTAAAATTCCGGGGCGGGCTGAAAGACCGTATCGCATGCCGAGAGTAATTGCGCCAACGAAGGCAGAATGCGGCATTGGAAGGGTTTGCTTTAAAACCGTGAGCATATTATCCCGCGCGTTAAGCGAAAATTCAACAAGCGGAGTTCCTTCAGCATATTTCCCGTCAGGCAGTTTAACAGGAGCAATCATTCCCTGATTAACAAACAATGTTCCGAAAAGATTATGATTTTTCATGTATGTCCGCTGATCAAAATCCATTGGATTTGCCGGACCGGGCGGAGTGAGCAGTTCACCGTGTGCCTGAACATTATAACCGTAAGCTGCAGTTCGGGCGAGCTCATAATAATTATGTGTTGAAGGGTAAAGCAGAGTACTGATGTCGCCACCGTCAACTTTAAAAAAAGGTCCGCCATGCTCAGGTTGAATAAAATCAGGCGTTATTGATATCCTTGCCCGATTAGCATAAACAGAAGGGTCGTGAGTGATTCTGCCGAGAATTGTGACAGCAGGTTTTTGCCTGCCAAATCTCGTGAAGGTATTTATATGGTTGGAAATCTTGAGAAGGGAGATTTCTGCCGGACCGGTTCCGCTTACACAAACAATAGAAGTTATTGAATTAAAAGGGCGTTGAATTCTATAAACTGTTCCGATGGGGTCATCAGCTTTAACGGTAATTTTTTCGCTAAAAACCGGCATTTTTATAAAATTGAATTTCCAGCGACCCTGATTATCTACCTGCGCTAATCCATTAGTTCCGTATTCAGGAACTCGCGCTTTTAATTCCCCGGCGAGCTGCAGAACGATATCAGAAGAAGAATTTGCTGATTTAATTAATTTTAATCTGCTTGTATCGTCAAGAAAAATCGATTTTTTGAAATCAATTTTTCCTTCAGAGGATATTTTTATATCTAAAAGACGGTTTTCAGGAATGGTAACTGAAGCGAGATGTCTTGTATAACCGAAAAGTAGAAAGACAATGAGAAAAAAAGGAATAAGTGAGGTCGTTTTTTTTATGTTTCCAAGAAGTATCATGAAAATTAATGCTCCGGAAAGAAGTAATCCAATTCCGGTAATCATCCACATAACAGATAAAGACGGATGCGCGGGAAAAAGCATGTGAAGAACTATTCCGGCTACATAAGCATAGCAAATTGCGATAATCGAATGGCTTGTTTTTGCGGTCATTTTTATTTTTCTCCTGTCTTTGGAACTAAATCGGGATAATAATCAGAGTTTGACTGCCAAATAGGTGAGTTTGTTGATTCACCTTTCAAAACACAAACAGCAGATTTGCGATAAGTTGGATTAAATAAAATTACCAGAAGACCTACTAATGCGGCCGATGCGAGCATAATAGCGATTGATTTACCGAGTTTTTCCATTTTTTCAGAGTGGGCTATTTGTTATCAGACTCATCATCTTCAGAGTTGCTTGTAAAAATAAAAATATATACAAAAAAAATAGGGACACAAGGGAAATAAAGCATTATCCCTTCCTGCGAATAAAATTTATCGCGCGCGAAGAAAACAAGCCAGCCAATCCATCCCAGAAAAGCGATAGTGTTGATTATCAGAACAATAAATTCTAATCGGCTAAGTTTTTTCATATTAACGAAGATAAAATAACTAAATATTATAATCAAACCGGCGGTTTGTTGTCAATGGGGA
>JAOZSF010000180.1 GCA_029939815.1 bacterium | reverse complement strand
ACAGAGAACCAACCCCGCCTTTAATACTACTCGGCGGGCTAATCAATATTATTCCTGAGTTAACTGTAGACAAAGTTAAACCATATACTTATGGCGGGCGGCGTAAACCATCCGGCAATGGCTGGGCATTGGAAATGGCAAAAGCGCGAAATGGTGATAAAAAAAGTATAGAGTTTATTATAAATACATTGGAAAGTAATACAAATTTAACTTACAAAGCTTCACAATTTAATTTATATCTACCATATATTCCACAACCTGAAATTATGGAATATCTAATAAAATATTTGAATTTGATTAGCGATACAAAAACTCTTGGTTGTGAAGCAACATGGGGATATGTCGATGTCCTTCTTATTTATGCAAAAATGATTGAGAATTTTCCTTTAACTTATATAGAATGCGGCGCTGCAGGAATGAAGGAACTTGAAATGTGCCGTGAATGGGCTAAAAATCAAAAGACGTGGAAATTCATAGAAAAAGTGCATGATTAGGAAGAATTCAATAATTTTATAAAATTAATCGACCGGAGTTTTTCAAAAGAAAGGCTCCGGTTTTTTGTAACTCTGGCATCCCCGAAACTCTCCCCCGGCATACGCTGAGCACGGCGGGGCGTCCCGACGCTGTAAGCCGGGATCAACGACTTACGCGAATTTATTTTCCCGGTTTTTGATTTAAAATGTTGTGTTTAATTATTTTGTCGAAAATTATTTTGTCAATAAAAATATTATTTTGGTGATAACTCGCCAACGCAGTAAATGCCGCTATCGCGTCTTTATGACCGTGCGACAAAGCTGCACGTCCAAGATCCGCCGAAGGAGGATTATTTCATTAGACTGCACTCCAAAACGAACCACCCCGGCACTTGTGCCACCCCTCCTAAAACAGGAGGGGAATTAATATCCAACGTCCAACGTCCAACGTCAAACTTCCTTCCCATGATGCTTATTCAACCGGTGTAGGAATGCTTTTTGATGATTGCTTGTGAAATGTAATAATCTGTTGGTGATTATTTTTACAAAGTCAAGAATGAACATCCATGCAAGACAGTAAATCCAAACTACACCAATAAGCTGCCACGGCAGTTTATGAACAAGTAAGCCGAAGCCGCACATTGCCGCGGCGAAGATTTGTGTACCGACAATTGCCCAGAACAAAGGAGCACCCGGTAACGGCGGCATGAAAAATAATCTTTTCGTTCTTGCGACAAAAAGCATTAGATGTCCGCCGACAACAAGTTGCAGGAATATCATTGTCTGGATATGCTGCGGAGTGATAACCGCGCCCATAAATTCTTTTCCGTTAACATGGACTCCGATAAAGAAAATTCCGAAAGTTTGAATTACGGCAAAAAATCCTAAAACAGTCGATATTGAAAGAATATTAGCCATATTCCATCGCACAGGTTTTGGATCTACTATTGTGTTGTCATAAGCTATTGTCATAATAGGAATGTCGTCAAGAAGCGCGAGCAGGATAATCATTATAGCGGTAAGCGGTTGGAAAGCAGCTGAACTTCCCGGCAATGTCGGGAAAAAGATCATAGCGAGCACAACGAAAAACATAATATCAATAGTCATCGCAATTCTATAAATTGTGTAACTTGTCATTCGTTCGAAAATTTTTCTCGCGATTTCTATAGCTTCAATTATAACACTTAATCCGGGTGCAGTGAGAATTAACGCTGCGGCAGCTCGTGCGGCATCTGTAGCGCCTGAAACAGCGATACCCGCATCCGCCTGTTTTAACGCCGGAGCGTCATTCACGCCGTCGCCTGTCATAGCGACGATATGATTTCGTGATTGTAAAGCTTTAACAATTCCGTATTTATGTTCAGGAAATACTCTTCCGAAACCGTCAGCTTTTTCTATACATTCAGCTGTTCTTGCGGAAAGGTGGTCGGGCGACTGGTCACCGAATAAATCAGTTGCTGCTTGAATATGCGAGCCGAGGCCGAGTTTTTTAGAAGTTTCTTCAGCGATAGCGATATCATCACCGGTAACCATTTTAACTTTTAATCCATGAGTTTTTGCTCGTTCAATAGTTTCGGCAGAATCATCTCTCGGCGGATCAAACATAGGAATTATACCGAGGAAAATCCAGCTGTTTCCATTATCATCTGATCTCGCAACACAGAGAGTTCGATAGCCGCGCTTAGCGAAAGAAGTAACGGTTTCATCCGCTTTATTTTTGTTGCCATCATTCATTTCGCTCATACCGATGATGACTTGAGGAGCACCTTTCGTAAAACGAACATTTTTTCCGTCGGGAAGAGTAACGGTTGATTCAGTTCTTTTACTAACCGGATCGAACGGGACAAAATTAGTTTGTTTGTATTTTTCCAAGACAGATTTATCCGACAAACCGTCAATAATTGCGAGGTCGATTGCGTCATTATTTTCTTCTTTACTTGCGAGTGCGGCAGCGAGGATACAATTTTCTTCATTTTCGGCATTAAAGACGACCGGTTTTTCAAGAGAAAGTTGATTTTTTGTTAAGGTTCCTGTTTTGTCTGAGCAGAGAATGTCCACCCCCGCCATTTCTTCAATTGCCTGTAATCTTGCGACAATAGCTTTTTTCTTTGACATTGCGAGAGCGCCAAGCGCCATTGTAACGGAAAGAACTGCCGGCATGGCAACCGGAATGGAAGCGATAGCAAGAATAAGAACGAGTTTAACGAGTTTTAAAATTGCGATTAAATTAATTGAACCTGTAGCAATATGGTCACGATATAAAACAACAGAGCTTAAAATTATACATAGAATAATTGAAACAGCGATAAGGAAATTTCCGACATGCATAACCGCTTTTTGAAAATGAGAAACCGCACCCGCGCTTGCCACAAGTAAAGCTGTTTTACCGAAAAAGGTATTTCCACCTGTAGCGGTAACTACAGCAACCATTTCACCCTGCTTTGCGATAGAGCCCGAATAAACAATATCACCGACTTTTTTGTTCACGGGGAGTGACTCGCCTGTAAGAGCGGCTTGGTCGATGCTTATATAATTTCCATCAAAGAGTTTACCGTCAGCGGGAACGACGTCCCCGAGGCGAATTCTGATAACATCACCCGGAACGAGTTCGCTTGCATTAATTTCGCTCCATTTCCCGTCGCGTAAAGTTTTAGCTTTAAGGGCGAGACCTTTTTTAAGGGCATCGAGAGCGTTACTTGCTTTATGTTCTTCCCAGAAACCGATCATAGCATTAAAAATGAGCATAACCATGATGATGGTGAAATCATCAATATCTTTTGCAAGGAGAGAAAGTACAGCAGCGATTTCAATCATCCAGGGAATAGGTCCCCAAAAGAATTTCAGTAATTTCATTAATGTTGATTCGCTTTTGGCGGAAATAGAATTAGGACCGCAGATTTCAATTCGTTTGGCTGCTTCATCTGAAGTCAAGCCGTTTTTATTCGCGTTAATTGTTTTGAACACTTCCTCGAGCCGCATTTTTTCAGCCTTTTCGGAATCGATTGTAAGATTATTTTGAGTTGACATACTTATCTCCTTATTAAATAAAATGTGGTATAAATTATAATCTAATTGAATGGAGTTGTCAAATTAAAAATTGATATTTGAAAATTGAAAATTGAAATTAGGAAATGTATTTGTTGTACTGCATAAAAAATATTACTCCAACAATTTTTTGGCGAAATTATAATGTTTATTTGCTTTTTCCTTTTCACCGCGTTTGTTGTAAATTTGAGATAACGTGTAATGTGCCGAAGGGACATTCGGGTTAAGTCTTATTGCCCGTTCAGCTTCGACAAACGCGTTGGAATAATTTTTTTCATAAAGAAAGACCTTTGACAATAAGCCATGAGCTTCGGGAAAAGCCGGAAAAATTGCGAGTGAATTATTTAGATATTTTGTTGCGAGATTAAAATTTTTATTGTCAATTGAACGATTTGCAGCCGCGAAATGAGCTTTAGCGCTTTTGGGTGCTGAGCGTATCATTGCGGCATAAAACTGTTCAGGATTTTTCCAGTCGAAATTTCTGATTATTGTCAGGAAAAAAAAGATAGAGGAAATTAAATAAATTACAGCAAGTCTTAACCAACGAAATTTAATTTGAAATATCCACCATGATACCGCGATGCAGAAACCAACGCTTGCGAGATAAAGCAATCTTTCTCCAAAAACAGTACCGATGGGGAAGAATAAATTTGAGGAAAATATGTAGCAGAGGACAAACCACAGGACAGCGAATTCGGTAATTTTTTTAGATTGTGAATTCGGTTTTTTCCATGCCCATAGAAGGCCGCATGAAATTGTAATAATCGCGATCGCGGAATAAAAATTAAAAAAAGATAATTGAGGAGTGATTTGCGCGAAGGAATAATCCGATGATAAAGGAAAAGGGATAAATAATAGTTTTATACTTCTGCCGAATAAATATACAGCGGTTTTTACACGTTGATCAATTGGAATGTACGCGCAAAAATTATCAAGATAAGAAATGCTTTTGATTTTCGGTGCGGCATTCATTGCAGAAATATACATTCCGGCGGATAATAAAGTTCCGAGAGTGCCGCTAATCCACGCGGTAAGTTTTCGTGATGATTTAATTGCAGTATTTTTACAGAACAGGAAATAATAGAGAAGAATTACCGGCATTATCAGGAAACCGGTTTCTTTTGTCAGTCCGGCAGCCAAAGCGCAGATACCGACCAAGATTCCGGCGATGAAATTCCCTTTGTAAGCTTTTACGGAGAGAAGCACACCAAGCAGGATCCAAAATGTCGTCATTGAATCTGCTCTGCCGGCAATATTGGTAACAACTTCAGTGTGCAGCGGGTGGATAGCGAAAAGAATTGCGGCAAGCGCGGCGATTTTATAATAGTTTGTTGAGCCGATAGTTTTGAAAATATTTTTTGCTATAAGAAAAACAAGGAATGAAACCAATAAATTTATAATAATATTAAACAAATGATAACTCCACGCTTCTTTCCCGGAAATCAGATGATTGAGCATTAAAGAGGAATACATCATTGGTCGATAATAATTAGCGTGACCTTTTTGCCAGTGGTGCGTTTCGACGAAATAATGTTTAAAGTCTGAAAGAGTTGACAAGTTATTATTTTTAATAATCA
>JAOZSF010000179.1 GCA_029939815.1 bacterium | reverse complement strand
TAATTATATTTGTGCTAATCTTTAGTAGAATTTTATTTCTTTAACCCAAATGGTTAGAACGTGTTTTTCGCTAGTCCCTGTATTCATAGGCCCTTCAGGGTTTCAAACCATTTCAACTGCGTTTTTAAGGTTTATTGTTTAATAATCTTCATTTTGGCTTATAGTCTAACATGGCATTTTTTATTAGAAACTAATTAATGACATTAAACATGCGGAATTTTTTGACATATAATACAAATTTTCAGTCAATTTATTATTGTTTTTATTTTTTTTATTTGTTAGAATGTGCGTATCATATTAATAAGTAGAAACGTTTTGATTTATCAAGATGCATAATTAGTGTTAAATGCCTTATTTTTTTTATTTATAATTTATTATAATAACTTAAATTTGTGGAAACAATAACTAACCATTGAAGGAACAAACAATGAAAAAACTAACTCAATTCACTCTCACTCTGCTAGCATTAATCGCTCTCACATACTCGACTAATGCAGCAACGTATTTCTCTGACAACTACACAGTTACCGGAAGCGGCGATGCAGATTACCAATATGATAATGGTATTCGTCAGTCAGGAACTATGGCACCAACAAATTACGCCGGCGCCGCTTGTGGCGCGGTAAGCGACACCGGCGAGCACGCCGGCAGATGCAGCATGACCGATTGGACAGGAATTTCGCCGAATGAAATGTACACAAATAATTCCGGAAAATTAATTTACGAGTTTGACATAACACGTTTCAGCACCGATTGGACAGCTTTTGCTTTCGGTAAAGATTATCTTCAGGACTGGCATCATATCAATTCAGGAATGGGCATCGCTTTCACAGCAGTTAACGCTTATGAAATTAAAGACCGCACCGTACAACCTTATTCAGGTTTTTGTTCGGAAATGGGATTAAGCAACACTTACAATGTAAAAATCATTCTTGCTCAGGACGGTTACCCGTCTTCAGGCGATGCGCGCGTTGCTATTTTTGTTAATAATAAGCCTCTTGTAATGAATGATGCCGATAAAAATTATGTTTACAGATATTCAGCCGGGTTCACTAACAATTATATTTCTATGAGAGGTCCGCTTGACTTTGATAACCTTTCGATTAGAGACGCCTCAAATAAAGTCACTTCTACCGCTTGGACAAATGACGGCGATTCAACTATCACAAATTATCTGCGGGCATACACTCACGCAGTTAATCTCGCCAGCGCCATTCCAACCACAACAGTTAATGGTGTAGATTTTATCGGCTCGGGAACTGCGCTTCCGCAAGCCGGCGCCAACTGGACTTACAACAACGCGAGTGCGGGACTCGGCGCGTATGCTATCAGCATGGTTGGTGAAACACCGAATGTTACAGGCTCAGGTTCTAACTTGGTAACCGATTGCCTTATTGATGCAGGCGGCTTTACTTCCGGCGCGCTCACCCTTTCGGGGCTTACCGCGGGTGAAAATTATACTTTTAATCTTTACGGTATCGGGCTTGCCTACAATGCACCCAACGGTCGTTCAAACTACTTTTCAACAAGTGATGGCAGCGAAATCACCATGATAGACCAAAGCGAGTTTGGAACTGATAACGGTCAAGTTATAACTTATAATTATACTGCTCCTTCAAACGGTGTGTTTTCAATTGCGGTAGCGCCGGCTTTAACAAACAGTTGCGGAGTTTATTGCTGGTACGCTTTCAGTAATTATCGTGTAGTGCCTGAACCGGCAATCATCGCTCTTATCGGTTTGCTTGGATTAGCGTATTTGCGCCGCAAATAAATAATAAAATTATTTAATAATTCTTAAAGCTGTCTAAGGAAACGCTTTCGAGCGGCTTCTCAGGCAGCTTTTATTATTTTGATGCGCAACAATAAAGATTATTTTATGCGATGTTTTTAATGTACTCCAGAAAAATATAAAATCTCAACAAAAACGGAAGCCCAAAATGAAAAAGTTCAACCAACTGACATTCTTTTTAACATTATTAATTTTAAGTTCGGTATTAGTTCAAGCTGAAATTATCTTCTCAGATAATTTTAATGTTACTTCAAGTGGTGATGTTAATGTGGATTACAATATCGCCGGACGACAAAGTGGCGCTGTATCGCCAATTACTTATAGCTGGTGGACAGGCGGCAGTACTCCAATGGTAACAAATGCCGGCCCTTATGCGAATAAACTATTAATGAATTTTGACTTAACGTCATTAGCCTGCACACCAACTCCTGCATACAATTTTAACAATCTAACTAACGGATTCAGTGTTGAATTCGATTTAGATATTGTTACAAATATTGATACTCATTTTATGAGTGTTGGAATTTTTAAAGATTATCCGGACGGTGGGTACTCACACCCGTATGGCATTGATCTTCTTATTGGAAAATACTCGGGGCTAAATGTCTATGCGCTCTCTATTCGCGGTGTGATTCAAGATATTATTTCCGCTCCCGAGTTGTTCTCGCCTTCAAATACAAAAGTTAAGATAAAAATTTGTGCAACCGCCTCGGGTTTTCCAATCAGCAACGGTTCGCGTATTGCTTTGTTCTTAAATGATAAACCTTATCCACTGTCGGTTGGAGGAAATAAAAGTTTTAACTATTACTTTAAAATGCCACCTGATGGAACTAATAATTATATTGTAATCGGGAATAACGGATATGCTCCTATAACAGTTGACAATCTCGTTATTTCGTCTCTAAATTCCGACACAATAAAATCAGTCGCTTGGTCAAATGATTCAACTTCCGGTATTGATCCTTCTAAGATATATTCCCACGCGGTTAGTTTCGGCGACCTTACAGATGTAAACATTAACGGCGTTACTTTCATTGGCGCGGCTTCAAATATGTTCGGCAATGGCTGGGAACTTAAAACAGCAGATTCCAGTTCTCTTGCCGGGCCCGTTGCATCACTAAGCCCAAATATTTCTCCTGCAAGTGTGCAGCTCGTATCTAATTATTTGGAATCCGCAGGTTACATCAACGCCGGCGCGCTCGTTGTTTCCGATCTTACACCCGGTCTGAACTACGAACTCTCACTTTTCAGTATTGGATCCGAATCGACCGGTGGCAGAAAATCTTATTTAGCATCAAGCAGTGGAATTAATTTCCCGCTTATTGATCAGGATGAATTCGGAAACAACAATGGTCAACTTTTGACTATAAATTATACAGCACCGGCTAATGGCGTTTTTTCATTTTCTACCACACCGGAAACCAACTCCACTCCCGCGTGGAAATGGTTCGCTTTCTGTAATAAAATTCTCCCTCCGGACGTTCCTGCTTCTATTTCCGCTTCCAAAGGAATTTACACAAATAAAATAGAAGTAACGTGGTCAGCTGTTGGCAGCGCACAATCTTATTATCTTTATCGCGCCGAATCTTCCGATATTTCAACCACTAATTTTGTAACTCAACTTATTTCAAATTCTTATACCGATACAGTTCCGGCAATCACTTTGGCGCAGGATTATTATTACTGGGTCGCCGCGGCAAACACCGGCGGTGTAAGCTCGCTTACCGGGTCAGCTCTTGGTTACACAAAAAGCACACCACCGGATACACCAACAGCTGTTTCACCATCAGAAACCACCGTTACTTCTCCTGTCGAATTTACCGCAAGCGCTTTTAACGACAGCAGCGGTTTCTCTTTTGCGGCAAGCGAATGGCAGGTTTCTCCAGATAGCAGTTTCTCTTCTATTGCGTGGACAACCGGCGAAAGCGGTCCGCCGATTTCTTCTATTTACGCTTCGAGAATAAGCATTCCCGCCGGCACTAATTTCTGGCGCGTTCGTTATAAAAATAGTAAAAACACATGGTCAGCTTGGTCAAACAGCAATATGTTCTTCTGCGTTCAGGGAACATCTAAATCCGGCATTTTTGAAGATAATTTCAATGTTATCGGAAATGGAACTGTTAATTTCAATTGCAATGCCGCCGGAAGACAATCAGGCAACGCGACTCCGTTAAATTATATTGTTTCCGGCAATACCGAAATAGGCAGCGGAACGGCAAATCCCGGCGAATTACTTCTCGGGCAAAACTCAGGCGCGGCGCCTATTATGAGTTTTGAAAGTTGTGATAAATTCAATGTTGAATTTGATATGAAAATTCATAATTTTGACGGCTCAGCTGATTATGTTTCCATATCAATCGGCAATGAAAATCAGAGCAGTGTGTTGCCTGAAACCACTTCCGGGCTCGGCTCGCTTTTCTACGCAAATGGAACATTTCAATTTTATAAAGGAGCACAACTGCTTCATTCCGAAGCAAATGCTTTTCAGCCCAATGATAAATGTCATGTTCTGATTACCACTTCGGCTGATGGTTTTGATGAAGGCGACCCTGCCTATTGTTCAGTTTTTGTTAATGGTAAGCCAATGGTAAATAATGACGCCTTTAGTAAATATTCCTATAAATTGCCCGGTGGACTCACAAAAAATTATATAGCAATGTTCAATCATAATGAAGTTGGAACTTCGCCAAGCTTAATTGATAATTTGAAAATCAGTGCGGCGGCAACTAATGTTATTTCCGTTCATTCGTGGACCGGCGATGCTGATTCTTTGATTGAATCATCTAAAACATATACTCATCTTGTAAATCTCAGCGGCGATGATGTTGAGATTAACTCCCATACTTTTATCGGGACGGGCATTCTTACAAATCAGGGATTCGGCAATGGCGACCCGCATTACACTACTTCCAACTGGGCGCTAATTGATGCCGGGAATTATCTTGTTGCCTGGACACCTGCCACTCCGCTTGTTCCGAATTTAAGTGGTGGTTCAGCTACTTTAGGGCAATTCGGTGTTATTGGAATTGGTTCTCCGGCTATAATGCTTTCAGGACTTACTCCTAATTCTTCTAACACTTTATACATTTATTCTTTTGCACACACAACAGGAACTGATATTACTTTTCCGAATAGTTACGGCAGCGCAGTAGAAAAAATCGACGTTGACCAATATGGCGAACTTAACGGAATAATTATTCAGTGTGATTATATAGCCGATGCAGACGGAAAGTTTGTTATTGCAGCCACTCCGGAAATTGACTATTTAAGATTCTTCATTTGCGGGTTTGCTAATTTAGAAACAGGAAC
>JAOZSF010000178.1 GCA_029939815.1 bacterium | reverse complement strand
GAGAAAAGTTAATGGTCAGGTGTCAGGTCTAACACACCCCGTCGCTCTGCGCCACCCCTCTCTAGAGGGGAATTAAACACTGAAGACTGAATATAAATGGTAGATAATTTTTTAGATACTCTTCATAGCGAACGAACCACTGATAAGTGGGATCGTCTTCGCCGTGTGGTTTCTCCGCGCGATAAAGTAGGGATTGTTCTTTACGGAGAACCGGATCCCGACTCTCTTGCTGCCGGTTGGGCATTGCAGCGGCTTCTTCGTTCTCATGTCCAGAGTTCCAAGATTATTGCTACTGAGCCGGTTAAACGTAATCAAAATGCCAGGTTGGTAAAATCGCTGAAAATGCCTTTAGAAGTTTACAATGAAATTCCATGGAGCAATTTTACCAAATTAGCCATAGTAGATGCGCAGCCGAACTTTTTCAAGCCGCCGCCGCCTGTCCCTTTTGACATAGTTATTGATCATCATCCGAGAAAAAGTCATTATTCATTTAAATTCTCTGATGTTCGCCCCGATTATGCCTCCGTTTCAACTATACTTCTTGAATATCTTGTTCGTGCCGGAATACCTGTTTCGAAAAAAATGGCGACCGCATTGTGGTTTGGATTAAGAACCGATTCTGATAATCTTTCAACGCCGGCTCACAATTCTGATTTGGCTGCTTATGGTTATCTTTACCGCCGAAGCGACAAGAGTATTATCCAATGGCTTGAGCGGAGTGAAGTTCCCATTTCTTATAAAAATTATTATAAAAAAGCCCTTGACTCTCTCGATACTAACACCAAAAGGACTCTTGTTTATCTTGGTGATGTGCCCAAACCTGATGTTTGCGTTATGACGGCGGATTTCCTTTCAAGATTTATAGGCATACATTGGGTTGCTGTCGCGGGAGTTTGCGAAGATAAATTATTTGTAATCTTAAGAAGCGGTTCTTTCGGAACAGATGTGGGCAGAATAATAAAACAAAAACTTGCACCTTTTGGCAGCGCGGGCGGACATAAAGACAAAGCACGCGGAGAGATATTTTTATCAGATATCCCTGTTAAAACCGACGGTAGTAAGATGCATGAAAATATAGAGGAGTGGCTGCGGTGTACTTTAATAAACAGCCGAAAAAAACCGTGCAAAAAAATAAGTTCTAAAACCAGTAACGAAAATTAAATTTTAATTCAGGAGAAAATATTGTGTCTAAAAGTTTGATAGTGGTCGAATCACCGGCTAAAATAAGAACCATAAAAAATATTGTCGGAAGACGATTCGATATTTGCGCTACAGTTGGGCATATAAAAGATATCCCCACAAATTCACTTGGTGTAGATATTGAAAATGATTTTCGTATGAAATTCGTTACCATAAAAGGTAAAGCGAAATCTATTAATAATATAAAATCCGCCGCGAAAAAAGTCGACCATATTTATCTCGCAACTGACCCTGACCGTGAAGGCGAAGCAATTTCATGGCACGTCGCGCAGATGGTTCCGTCAACTACCCCAATTGAAAGAATAACTTTTAACGCGATTACGAGAAGTGAAATAGAAAGTGCATTGAGAAATCCCGGACAGATTAACCAAAATCTTGTTAATTCGCAGTTCGCAAGAAGAATTATCGACCGTTTAATCGGTTATCTTCTTTCTCCGGAAGCGTCACGTCACCTTGGAGAGAAATTTTCTGTTGGACGCGTTCAGAGCCCTGCGGTAGCACTGATTGTAGAGCGCGAACGTGAAATCAGAGCATTTGTTCCCGAACCGTTTTGGGTTATCAAAGCAAATTATAAGAAAGGAGAAGATTCGTTTGTAGCGAATTTAAAAGCAGGAAAGATTACAGATGAAAAAAAAGCTGTAAGAATCTTTGAGTCAATTAAAAACGCTGAAACTCATTCAGTAACTAAAGTGGCTAAATCAGAAGTGAAAAAAAATCCGCCTCCTCCGTTTATTACTTCCACTTTCCAAAGGGCCGCTTTTCAAACTTTCGGTATGGCATCAAAAAGAGCGATGAGAATTGCCCAGGGGCTCTATGAAGGAAAAGAAATTTCAGGAAAACATATCGCTCTTATTACTTATATGAGAACAGATTCACCAAGAATTTCTTCGGAAGGACTTGCCGCGGCAAAAGACCAGGTGCTTACTCAATATGGTAAAGATTATTATCAAAGCAGAAATTTCAAAGGAAAAGCAGGCGCGCAGGATGCTCATGAAGCGATTCGCCCGGCACATCCGGAAATAACTCCGGAAATGGCTAAAAATTTTCTTGAAGCCGCGGATTATAAAATTTATAAACTAATCTATCAGCGATGGCTCGCTTCTCAAATGAAATCAGCCCGCTATAATAAAGTGAAAGCCTTGATTAATGCTGATAAAACCGAACTCGAAGCCGTTGGCTTAACACTTGTCTTTGACGGCTTCCTTCTGGCTTACGGAAAAGGAATGGAGGTTGCCAGGAAAAAAGAAGCTGATAAAAAACTCCCCGAACTTTCCGAAGGAGATATGCTTCAACTTATCGAAGCAATGAATGAAAGGAAAATGACCACTCCACCCGCGCGATATAATAATGCTTCCATAATTGAAAAACTTGAAAAACTTGGAATCGGTCGGCCGTCAACTTACGCCGCGATAGTTGACCTTATTCAGCAAAGAGAGTATGTAACCGAAATAGGCAAGCGGCGTGAATTTCAAGCTACTCCGCGCGGAGAAAAACTATACGACTATCTGAAGGAACACCGACCTGTCGCTATTGATTATAAATTCACCGCTGAAATGGAATCAAAACTTGATAGCATTGAACTCGGCGAAAGAAACTATGTAGATGTAGTTAAAGATGAGTTTAAAGTCATTCAGGACGCTTACGAAATGTTCAAAAAAAGCGGGGGATTCGGTATGGCTCACAAACCAACCGCGCGACAACTTCAATTTGCTGACCGCCTTTCTACTGCTTCCGGCAAAGAGATTCCCGGGGAAGCTTTAACTGACAGTAAAATTCTTTCAAAATGGATTGATGAAATAAAGGATGATGCGGATCTGCCGCCATTACCACCTTCAAAAAAACAACTTCTTTATGCGGAAGCTCTTGCCCGTGACACAGAGATGTCCCTTACTGACGAGATGAAATCTGATGCATCTAAAATCTCAAGTTTCATTGACCAGGCGAGAAAAATTCTTGATCAAAAACTTTCGTCATCCAAACGTTCATTTACTATTAATTATATGGATGAGGGCGTTGAACACGAATTCGATAAAATTGAAATCCTCGACATTATTGATGAAGAAGAAAAGAAAGCGATTGGATTACGTGTTTCGTTAAAAACAACAAAATGGATTCCAAGAAGTCAGATTGAACGCCACTCCGATCAGGTTCTTACTCTAAAAAATAAGTGGGCTGCCGAAAATGTTTATGTGAGCGCGAAGAGCACCGGAAGAAGGTCGTTCAAAAAGAGTTATAAAAAGACTGTAAAAAAATCCGCAAAGAAAAAGACTACTAAAAAGAGCTGAAAAGCACAACCCCAGTATGTGCGGGGCGCTTACGCGAGCACAAAAGCCACCCCGCCCTAAAGGGCACCCCTCCACGAGGGAATACTCGGGATGTGCCACATAAAACAGGAGGGGAGACAAAGAACTATTTCGAGAAGTCGATCAGGTAAGTTGTAAGAGTGTACGGTCGCTTGTATTTTCCTCTGTCCCAATAAACAGTCAGGTTGACTTCATGAAGTGCGGGAACCTCTTCATCAACATCTTCAATAATTTCAACATCGAAACTGTAGTTGGGAAAGTCATCGCCAAAGTCACCGCTCGTATCAATATCGTCAGCTTTCTTCTGCCAATACTTATTTTCAATTTCCACCATTGCAAGACGGGCTAAACCGGTTTGTATCATAACTCCGCGAGCTGTACTTACCGCTTTAGTTGCCTGACCTATCAAGCCGAGAACTGATGCAATTCCGATGCCGAGTACGACAACGGAGACCATCACTTCGACCAAAGTAAATCCATTTTTATTAATTTGTTTCTTCATCTTCAACAATTACTTCCGCTATACCGTTAGCACCGATATGAACTAAGTATTTTAGAGTATCTTCGTCTTTTTTTCCAAAATAAATTGTGGTTTCAAACGAGCGACCCTGCGGGTCAAGTGGAACTTCAAATGTTCCTTCTGAGATTTCGTCACCACGCCCGTCAACGATTTTCAAAATTTTAATTTCCCCCGGTAATTTATGTGTTTCTTCTTCGAAAATTGAAACTTTACCGGCTGAGTTCCGGCTGGAATTTGTGTTTTCTTCCTCGTACCAGTCATCATCTCTTTTTTTAAGATCATCACCTGAATCAGGCATATATCTTGAACTTTCTCCGGGAAAGAGTCCGCTGCTTCCTGATGAAACAAGGTCGTCATCTGTCAGTTCGAAATCATCTCCGCGGCCGGCATCTCTTGTAACATAATATTCTTGATTGTCAAGGTTGAAATGAACCCTGAAAGTCGCCCTTTGAACCGCAGCCATCCCCTGTGAATACCTGAATGTAGTCATTAAATTATTTGCCTCGCTTCTAAGCTTGCCGCGATATAAAGTTTTGAAAATTCTTGGCGCGGAAATACTTAATACTATTGCCATCATTGAGATGACGACAATAAGTTCGAGCATTGTAAAAGCAGAGTAGCGTGTGTTAAGTCGTAAGGTCATAAACTATACATTCTTTTTACTGTCGGATAACCATTCCGCCCGCCGAGTTTTACCACCCATTCCAAAACATGAGTGTATCCGTGAGCTCTCCCGTAGGAACGAATTCTGAAAACTTTTCCACCGCCCGGCAGGTGTCGATATTGTCTGTCTTCAATTATTTGTTCATATTTTTCCGGATATATTATTTCCAGCACTTTTTCTGAAGCGGTGTTTTGGTTTACTTTATCAGTTTCTGAATCGACTGTTATATAATCTTTTATTCCCTGGTCGAGGATGTCGTCCGCGTCATCAATAGGCGGAGTTTTATCTCCGTCATTTTCGTTTTCGTCAAGAACTCCGTTTTCATTCAGGTCTTCGCCAAACCAGATCGTGTCGTCTATTTCACCGGGGTATTTGTTCATCATTACATCAAGAATTGTAAGAAAATCAGTCGATTCACCCATCG
>JAOZSF010000177.1 GCA_029939815.1 bacterium | reverse complement strand
TCAATGATAATCGACATTTTACGTCAGTTGACCCTTTTCGAGTAAGCCCTAATTATCCGTTAATGCTTTCAGAATATCCGATGCAACCGGCGGGCATCCTTTAACGAGAGTGTTTTTGCCGCATTTTTTGATTGTGCAGTTTCCCACGCACAAAGTATCTTCCGGAATTTCATTATGCCCTTTGCCGATCGCAAATTTCATTGGAAGATAATCCGCGATGTCTTCGTAATTTCGCTTTAGAAACATTGTTAATGTCGATACACACGCGCTGCATGATTCACAATCCAAAACCTCCACTTTAGGGAAATTTAAACTGATCTCTTTTGGCGGAAGTTCAAAAGGCTGAATCCATTCCTGCCAACTTGGCGGATCAATATCAATGTCATCGATAAAAATCGATTCTCCGGCACGGGCCGCGGCAAGGCGCAGGTGAGGAATCTCTTCGGGATTTAATCCCATGAGTGAAACTGAAACCGCATCAGCAGCAAGATAATTAGTCGATGCTAAAACTACATTTAAATTTTTGGTCGTTCCGGCACTCGGACCAAGTCCTTCCATGCAAATTGAGCCGTCAATCAAAGCGATATCAGGTTTGAGTATTGTTGAAAGATCAGCGATAGCGAGATCGAGAGTCTTTTCATCAACCGGAATTTCCGGTTGAGGGAGCTGATGCAATCTGACTTTTTCTCTTCCTTTAAGACATCCTTTCATATTTTTCAGACTCAAAGTGACTTTGCAGTGCATGTGAGTTTTTATTACCGGAATGGATACTATGTAATCAAAATCAAATATCACATTAGAAATTCTGGCATGATTCAATACTACCGAGTCTTTAATTACCGTTTTATCAGCCGGAGCGGCATCAAGGTCGATCATCGGAATGGCACGTTTTTTTACTTCGGCAGCTATGCCGGTGGATTCGAGACAATCAAAAGGTGTAACTCCGAGAATTGTACCTTCACCAACAGTAACTATGGCGCCCGCGTCTTTAAAAAAATCGCATGCAGCGGCGACGACAAGAGGATTTGTAGTGATACCTTTATTCGGCAAAACTTTCCGTCCCGCGTTAGGTTTCAGCAGAATTTTCTTACCGGTAAGATCGGGCAAATTTATTTTTTCTAAAGCTTTGTACGCGTTTACATAAGCGTCATTGCCATGACAAATAGCGACAAAACTATTGTTATTATTGTTCATTTTCATAATAAATATTATAACATAACCGGCATTTTTTTAAAACATCAATCTAATATCAAAAAAATCAAACTTTTGTTATAATAATTTGACCTTTTAAACTTCTATAACTCTTTGTACACATTATGAAAAAAATTCTCGCTCTATTATGGTTGATGTTTCTCATCGCGGGTTGTGCGGAATACAGCCATGTGAAGAAAAAAGAACAACCGGTTCAGATGATTACTTTTACTAACCTTTTAAATGAATTAACTGACTTAACTTTGCTCGCGGAAACTCCCGCGTTTCAATTTGTCTATAAACAGGCATCAAGTTATGACAGAAGATCAACAAACCCATACGATAAAACCAAAACTAATTGGTTCGCAAATGCTGACGCGGGACAGTTTATCCGAGTTGAAAACCGAAACGGAACCAATGAGTATGTAATGATGGATGCGGACGGTCCCGGCGCAATTGTAAGAATATGGTCGGCGAATCCGGATGGAATAATAAGAATTTATTTTGATGGAAATGAAAAACCGGCAATAGAAATGCCAATGAAAAATATTCTGAACGGAACAAAACCTCTCTTTCCAAACCCCGTTTGCTACATTGCTGCGCGGGGATGGAACTGCTATATGCCGATTCCGTATGCTAAACATTGTAAGATAACCAACTCAAAAAAAGAAATTTACTATCATCTGGACTATAGAACTTACGGTGCAGAAACCAAAGTGGAAACATACTCAATCGAAAATGCAGAAAAAAATATTCCGGCAATAAAAGCGACTGTGGATAAATTGTCAAGACCTGAAAGATTATCTTATAAAATTAATATGGATCACGTGGCTAATTTTAACGCCGACTTAAATCCGGGCTCCATATATAAATATGACTCGGATGGAAAAAGTCCCGGCAGAATATATAGTTTCCTGTGCAAAGTCAGCGCAACTAACATCGAAGAGGCATTACGAAAATGTATCCTTGAAATAACTTTTGATGATAATGAAAAACCATTCGTTAATGCTCCGCTCGGCGATTTCTTCGGTACTGCTCCGGGACTGAATAAATTCAAATCATTGCCTCTAGGAGTTCTTGATGACGGAGCGATGTATTCTCATTGGGTAATGCCGTTTAAAAATAATTTTTCTTTAAAAATCACAAACCTGTCCGATAACCGCATGACTATAAACGGAAATATTATTTATTCAAAAGAAGAATGGACACCAAACACAAGGTACTTCCATGCCAACTGGAGTTCCTTTTATAATCAGCCGACACGACCTTTTTTCGATTGGACAATCCTGAAATGTTACGGAAAAGGCGCGTTCGTTGGCACTATGATGCAAATCTATAACCCCGTCCATAAATGGTGGGGAGAAGGAGATGAAAAAATATTCGTTGACGGAGAATATTTCCCAGGCGTTTTCGGTACCGGAAGCGAAGATTATTTCGGATATGCCTGGGGAGACCAGTCGGTGTTTTCACGCGCTTTTCATAATCAGCCGCGGGTTGACGGTCCTGATTTTTTTGGCAATACCTGCAATTCCCGTTTTCAAATTATTGACAATATACCATTTAATAAGTCATTAAAATTTGATATGGAAGTTTGGACTCATACTTCAACAACCGTTTCAATGGCATCTACCGTTTATTGGTATGCCGAACCCGGCAGTGAAGATGATTTTCCCGAAATTGATATTGATGAGCTGTTAATGAATAATGAATAAAGTCCGGAACTTAAATTCAGTTAAAAGCAGAAAGTTTAAGGTCTAAAGGAAGAAATTTATTCCTATTTCCCCTTGGATTTTATCCCGATTATTCCATCGGGAAAAGGTGGTTAGGGGGATTTTCCTTAAACCTTAAACCTTAAACCTAAAACCTATTAACGACTAACAATTCATGCTGAAAATAATCTTAAAAGAATTGAAACACCACGCCCCTTTCACTTTTGGTGGCGCGGTTATCGGCATAATATTCGCCCTTGTTTTTAAAGGGATTTCTCATGAAGCTGCTTACAAAATGTTTTATATTTTTCATCCTTTACACGTTTTTCTCAGCGCGCTGGTTACAGCTTCAATGTTTAAGCTTCATAATAAAAAACCATGGAAAGGCTGGAAAGGTTTTGCGGCGCTATTGCTTATTGGTTATGTAGGCTCGGTTGGAATTGCAACGTTAAGTGATTCAATTGTTCCTTATATTGGAGAAACTTTTCTTAAAATGCCGAACAGGGGACTACATCTTGGATTTATTGAAGAGTGGTGGCTGATAAATCCTCTCGCAATTTTAGGAATATTATGGGCTTACTGGAAACCATCAACAAAATTCCCGCACAGCGGACATGTCTTGTTAAGTACATGGGCATCGCTCTTTCATGTTCTAATGGCTAAAGCGGGGATGATTTCCTTTACCGCCGCATTGATCATTATCCCTTTTTTATTTGTGGCGGTATGGCTGCCGTGCTGTGTAAGTGATATTGCTTTTCCATTATTATTTACAAATGAAAAAAATGACTAATCCACTAATCCATTTCGGTATGTTTTTACCAAAGCCGGATCAGGATGAACAGTACTGGAAATTACCTGAAGAGGGGATTAAACAGGCAGAGAAGGAATTGAAAATTTATAAAGTCAAATTGATTTATTTCTATTATGATAAATATTCAGAAAAATCTTTTACTGGAACTTTCAATGAAATGTTAAGCAAAATCAACAGCTTAAACGGTTTGCTGAATGACTGAAATTCATCCTCTTTTATTTTTTTATATTTTTTTGTATAATATTCGTTCTATCTTTATAGATAAATAACGATTTTAACCTGAACCGTAAAAAATAATGAGAAAAATTAGGTGGACTGCTGATAAAGCAAATGATTGGTACAAAAATATGCCGTGGATCGTTGGGTGTAACTTTTCACCCAGCTCAGCTATTAATCAATTGGAGATGTGGCAGGAAGATTCTTTTGACCCGGAAACCATTAAACGTGAACTCGGTTGGGCTGCTGATCTCGGATTCAATGCAATGCGTGTGTATCTGCATGACCTGCTTTGGGAAGCGGATGCTGACGGTTTCGCAAAAAGAATTGATGAATATCTTGAAATTTCATCTGATATGGGAATAAAAACTATGCTCGTCTTTTTTGATGACTGCTGGAATAAAAATCCAAAACTCGGTAAACAACCGGAACCAAAACCCGGTGTTCATAACTCCGGATGGGTGCAAAGTCCCGGCGAAAAAGTCGTCCTGGACCCTTCACAATGGGGACGTCTCGAAAAATATGTCAAGGAAGTTATCGCTAAATTCGGTGACGATGAAAGAGTAATAGTCTGGGACCTTTATAACGAACCGGGAAATACAGAAATGGGAAGTAAATCTCTCCCATTATTGAAAAAAACTTTCAAATGGGCAAGAGAAATCGACCCGATACAACCTCTGACAGCAGGACTTTGGCTTGGTGAATTGGGAGAATTAAATGAATACCAGCTTAATGAATCCGATATTATATCCTTCCATAATTATCTCGATGCTGATAATCTTCAAAAAGAAATAAAAAAACTTAAACAACATAACCGACCGGTTATTTGTACCGAGTACATGGCACGGGTGAATGATTGCTTTTTCCAAACCCAAATGCCTATCTTTAAAAAAGAAAATGTCGGATGCTTTAACTGGGGATTCGTAAGCGGAAAAACTCAAACCGTTCTGCCTTGGAAAGAACTTGTCGAAAAATCACCTCCCGGACTTTGGTTCCACGATATCCTCCATCAGGACGGTACACCTTATAAACAGGAAGAAGTTGATTTTATAAAATCTATTACTTAGCCGGCCTCGCTGAGGCCGATTCTTTTGGAGTACAGTAATAAAAGCACTTGCTTTTGATTAATAATAGACGCGCTCGGAACCGCGTCTTACTTACCGCAGCCAACGGCAGCGGCTGCAAATTCCC
>JAOZSF010000176.1 GCA_029939815.1 bacterium | reverse complement strand
GTTATTCGTTATTCGTTATTCGTTATTCGTTATTCGTTATTTGTTGTCGAAGATCCGCCGAAGGAGGATTATTCGTTAAGTGTTATTCGTTATTGTTTCGCTTAAAAAACTGATTGCGCGTTCGATATCGACTCCATCTGAGTCCATAGCCTCAAATATTTCTACATGACCATAAGGTCCAACGAGCAATTCTGTTGATCCGCCGATTTTATCCCTCATATTTTCGAGCCACTTAAGCGGAACCTGTCTATCATTTTCCGAGCCGATTAAAAGAACGGGAGTATTTTTTAAATTACCTGCCGCTTTATAAACATCTACTTCATTTATTTTAGCGCCGGTTTTCCACTCAAAGAATTTAAGAGCGATTGGCACTACCGGAAGATACGGCATGTGATAAAATTTCCAGGCATAATGTTTCACAACGTTTCTGATATTTTCAAACGGACTTCTTGCAACTACGCCTACGATATCTTTTCTTTTTGCTGCAGCAAGCATTGATACAGTTGCGCCGAGCGAGAACCCCCAATAGCACAAAGGTTTTCCATTTGCCAGTTTTTCTTTCACATAATCCGTGATCAGCAAAAGGTCTTTAGTTTCATAATACCCGAGAGTGCAGAAATCCCCCGTGCTTTCGCCGTGATGTCTTAAATCGTACATTACGACTGAAAACCCTGATTTAATAAACGGCAAAACGCAGTGTAACAAACCGCTTTTGCCATCGGCAACGCCATGACTTACAATCATAACCGCTTTGCAGTCCTGAGCCGGAATAAACCAGCAGCTGATTTTTGTGTTATCAGCTCCTTTTACAGTAAAATCATCGTATTCAATTCCGAATTCTTTTGGTGTCTGACTCTGGACCGTAAAAGTACGGTAGCGGGTAATAAGCAGGCAGCAGATGTATGAGGTTATAATCAGCGCTATTCCGGCACAAAATAAAATAAAGAACAAATCAAGCATTATTTATTTAAATTGATATTTTTTATAAATTTAAGAAAGTTTAAGAGTTCTATCCTTGTTTCTTTAGATGATGAAACACGAAAATCACTAATGTAAAGCGCATAGCCATTTTGATTTAATTTCCCAACAATGTCATTCATTGTTTTTTTATCTTCTTCGCCGGTAATTTTAACAAGCAGAAGACTTTCACCAATTAAATCTATATCGCTTCTCACTTGCTTTTCGTCATTTCTATTTAAAGAAAGAGAGTTTAAAACGACACCGAAATTATACGCGTCAACATCAACAAATAATTGTAATGATTTTTCAAAAGTGTCTATAAGAGAGTTCTCGGCGGCTTCAACCGCGAAACAAATACCGAAATCTTCAGCAAATTGCGAGGATTTTTTTATGATCTCTGATGTTTTTTCATACTGTTTAAGGATGGTATTTTTTTCGTCAAAAACAGATGTCGAAAAAGTAACCAGCGGACATGAAAGAGCATGAGCTACAGTAGCCGCTTTATTCAATCGTTTGATTTCCTCTTTTCCTTTATCAAAATCCACAGGTGGAATGCTTAAGCATTGAATTTCAATTTCTTTTGTAATTGCGTATCTGACAATTTCAGCGCTTTTTAGGAACGAGAAATTTTCGATTGAAAAATATGTTCCGTCAATACAGTCAATATTTATACCGTCGAAACCGAGTTCGGCGGCAATATCAATTGCCAGGAAAATATTCTTCGCTCCGGCGGATTCGAGTAATTTTGTTGAACAGCTTGTTTTCATTTTATTTAATAATTTGATAATGTAAATTTTAAAATTAACAAATTCAATAATTACTTAACTATTGTCTGTGAGCGCTTGGGCCCCACAGAAACTAATTTGATTTTACAGCCGGTTGTTTGTTCAATACCATCAAGATATTTTTTAGTTAATTCCGGTAAATCGTTGAAAGACCTTACTGAAGTAATATCTGAATTCCAACCATCAAATTCCATGAATTCCGACGCGCGGCAATATTTCAATATTCTTGCGTCAGTAGGAAAAACGTTGAATTTGTCACCGTTTCGGATTGTCTTGCCGTTGTACCATGTTTCCGGACCGGTATATTCATACGCCGTACAAATTTTGATTTTGGGCATAACATCGAGTACATCAAGTTTTGTGATAATAACATCCGGACCGTTTATTTTCGCGGCAAGAGAGCAGGCAACGGCGTCAAACCAGCCTGTGCGGCGCGGCCTTCCCGTTGTTGTACCGAATTCTCCCGCGATATGTCTTATGATTTTACCGACTGTGTAGTCGTCAACAGCTGTTTTAGCCAGTTCAGCCGACTGCTCGAAGCTCATTTTATTATTACCGTTTTCTATTGATATTTCTTCTTCGGTGCCAAGCTCAGTTGGAAAAGGTCCCGCGCCGACACGCGTTGTGTAAGCCGATAAAATATTATAGATTCTGTCAACTGATTGAGGTGAAATACCGAGTCCCGTGGCAAAGCCGCCCGCGCTGCAGTTTGAAGAAGTAACGAAAGGGTATGTGCCGTGGTCGATATCGAGTAATAATCCCTGCGCGCCTTCGAGGAGAATTTTCTTATTATTTTTAATTGCGGAATTGATTAATTCTTTTGTATCAGTAACATAATTTTTCAGTTTTGCCGCCCAATTGGAATAAGAATCCGCGATGGCCTGGACATTGAACTTTCCGTTTTCGAGCCACAAGCCGTCAAGTTGGTCCGTCATATTCATCCATTCCGCGAAAGTGTTTTGCGGCAGATTCCAAGCTCCGAAAAGCAGGTTTTCTTTTTCTTTAGCGATAGTTTTAATTTTCTCAATGAGTACATTTTTATCATAAAGGTCATTTAACCTAATGCCGCATCTGTTTGCTTTATCTGCATAAGCGGGACCGATTCCCCTCGCGGTAGTTCCGATTTTATTTTTAGCGAGGCGCCATTCTCTTGCACGGTCAATAATTCTATGCCATGGCATAATGATATGCGCGTCTCCGCTAATTCTCAGATTATCAGTATTAATTCCCTGCGCGGTGAGATTTTTAATTTCGTTTTCCACAAGCACGCGCGGGTCGAGAACGACACCGTTACCAATTACATTTAATTTATCGGGATAAATAATCCCGGAAGGAACCTGATGAAGTTTCAGTTTCATTTCACCGACAATAACCGTGTGTCCGGCATTGCATCCTCCCTGGGCGCGTGCGATGATGTGAGCTTCATCAGCGAAGACATCGGTGAATTTTCCTTTACCTTCGTCGCCCCATGCTGCGCCGGAGATACCTATTATTTTGTCATCATTAAAGTACATGTTACTATTTATTAGTTGTTATTTTATCAATTGTTATTTATTATAGCATTTCTTCGTTTTTTTTTTGCATTTGCGACTGTTTTTTTATATTATTTGTTATATTTTCCTTTTTCATTTCAAATACCTGTTTTATTGTTTTGTAATTCCCCGTTTCATATACAAACACCTTTTATAACAACATTTCTTGTCGATTGCCTAATGAAATAACGTGCACTTGATGCACGGTCATTGACAAAAATTGTCGATTGAAAATCACAGCATTTCTTCCCCTTTTTCCGTAAGCGCAACGGCTTCTTCCATAGTCGGCGCTTCGGCATAAAATCTGACGACCGGTTCAGTGCCGGAAAAACGGAGCAGGAGCCAGGAATCATCATCGCACTCGAATTTAACGCCGTCAATTGTTTTAACATTAATAATTTTTTTACCGAGAATTTCAGAAGGCGGATTTGAAGTAACCTTGCTGATAAAAGCGTCTTTCTTTGCCGGGTCGATATGCTTGTCAATTCGATGATAACGCATTTTCCCGTAATGTTCGTCAATAAAATCCATCGCTTCGCCGGCGTTATTAAATCCCAGTCCGGTTAAAGCTTCAAGAAACATAAGCGAGCCGAGAACTCCGTCACGTTCAGGAATATGGTTTTGAATTCCGAGCCCACCGCTTTCTTCAGTACCGACAAGCGCTTCGCCTGAAATAAGATAAGGAACGATGTATTTAAAACCGACCGGTTCTTCAACGAGTTTCAAATTAAATTCTTTAGCGAACCTGTTTAGAATAACCGAACAGGAAACCGTTTTGATTATGCTGCCTGTCCATCCGCGGTTTTTAATCAGGTGCATAGCAATTAAAGCCGCAATTTTTGGTGTGATAATATATTCCGCGCGATTATCCGCTGCGGCAAGTCGGTCAGCATCACCATCGGTAACGAAAGCGACATCCGCGTTATATTTTTTCACCGCATTGAAAGTTGCCTGCATATTTTTAGGAACCGGTTCTGGAGAAATACCGTTAAAGCCGGGATTGCGTTCGGAACGAATCGTTGCAACATTATGGTTTGTTCCTTCAAGAATTTGTTCAATGTATTTTTTTCCCACGCCATACATTGAATCAACAACTATGTTGTATGATTTTTTGTTTATGACATCGTAATCGATGAAATTCTTAACCCAATCAAGATAAGGTTTTTCAAACGGAAAATCAAGCAGCAAATCTTTAGCTTCCGGAGAATCGATTTTTAATTTTCGGACAGGAGATTCCCCTACCCTTTTTTCAAAAAGCGCTGTTGTTGTCGGATCAGCCGAAGCGCCTTCCGGAGTTTTAAATTTCACCCCGTTATATTCGGGCGGATTATGACTTGCCGTAATCATAATTCCACCATCAAGGTCGTTGTGTTTTGCGGCGAAAGAAACCGCTTGTGACGGCAGCGGGATATTTGAGAGACAGATTGGGATGCTGTTGCCGAGCATAACTTCAGCGGCAATTTTCGCGAATTTATCTCCCTGAAATCTGTTGTCGTAGGCAATAGCAATGCCTTTAGGATTTGGATTTTTTTCTTTTACAACATCAGCGATCGCCTGGCAGACAATCCCGACATTCTCAAAAGTGAATGTGTCGGCAATAACGCCGCGCCACCCGTCTGTACCGAATTTAATAATATCTTTAGGGGTCTTCATAGTTTCAAAAGTTAAAGATTAAACCACTTAAGAGACATAAGATCATATAAGTAAAACAAATAAAATATAAATTAATTAAATATAAAACTTATGTTTTCTTATGTAACTTATGTGGTTGAGATTGTTTATTTTAAATTATGCAAGCCGGCAATTCTGTCTGCAATGTCATCTTTTCCGAAGAGATAAGTGCCTGCCACGAAAACATTTGCGCCGTTTTTGTAGCACAGTTCCGC
>JAOZSF010000175.1:2318-5172 GCA_029939815.1 bacterium | reverse complement strand
TTTTTATTCCGCTCGAATTTGTATTCCCGTAAGGGTCACGCGCAATAACTTCATAGAAGAACCAATTTGTCGGCGAAGCGAGTTCCCAATTTTTTTCTCTTGTGTAATTATAATCCCGCTCATTAATCCAAATATTACTTGAAGGATACGGCCAGTTATAATATTGATTTGTGATGCTCCAATTATTACTGTCGTATCCGGCGAAAAGCCTGAACTGCGCTACATCAGCAAGTTGGTTGTCATAATCTCCACCAAGAGTCGCGGTAACTTTTCCATTAAAAGCTGAAACGGAAAGAGCCGGCGGAGTAAAATCCCCGTTTGTGTTGCTTGCCTGATTATTCCATATTGGCAGGAAAGGATTATACAAAGGATCACCGAGAAAAACCGTCATCCATGATTCCGCGCAGTAAAGCGAATTGTAACAGCTTTCCGCCCAGGAAAATCCCATGCTTAAAGAGCGCATAAGCCGCGGAGTGAAAGGAATTCCAATACTCAATGGTTCTGCGAGTGTTCCCGCGCAAGCGGTGATTCCGCGTGTTAATGCCGGTCCGCAGAACTGATAATTTTTTACTCTGCGGAAATCGAATGCTCCCCAAGATTGATTATAAACACCGATAGCGCCCGGCAGCCATTGATAGCAATCGCGATAATTATAAGAGCTCCAATCTCCACCATCCACAGTATAATATTCAGTATAGAAAACAGAATCGGTAATTGGAAACTGGATATTGATTGTATTTTCCATTGTATCGCCAACTTTACATCCGTTTGTGGAATTAACCCAATAAAAAGCATCGCCCGCTCCGTTGGTTCCCTGCAAAGTAATGTTAACTCCCGACCGAAGATTATGCAGGACTCCGCCATTATCAAGCGGGGGAATAATCCACGAAGCCACATCTTCATACGTTGCGAAGGAAAATTGCAATGTATTTGAACCAACGGCGGAGATTTTCACCTGAACAGTCGGTTTATTTCCATTTTCCCCAATTTCCTGTGGTCGGCTGTCATAAATTACATCCCATGGCGACAAAGAATTAGCAACATTTGTATTAAAAACAGAAGAAGGAGAACCCGACAAATTTTCGTTTGGCAAATCGATGCCGAGAAACCAATTTTTAACATCGCAGCCGCGATTGTAGCGAAATATTTGCACCAAATAATTTTCAAACATATATGCTGAATCATCACCGCAGTAAAGTCGCGCGTAATATTTGTGATCAGGATTTCCTGCCCAGTTATTCAAATAATGTTCCGCGTAAATAGCTTTATCAACAAGCCCTTTCGCAAGGTCGGCACTTGGCGCATCAATACGTGTTACGAGAAAAAAGCCGTTAGATTCGTAATTAAAATTTCCATCTTCTTCACGAAGTTTTGCAAAGTGTTTCGCGGTTGCCGGGGCATTTGCTTTACTGTAATAAAGCGGAACAGTAACTTCCGTTGAAGAATTTGACGGAGCTCCGAGTTCAACTTGGTCATCGCCCCAGAACGCGCCGTATCCGTATGGACATGAAGCTGCTCTTCCCGGTTTTGGCAGATTATTTGTCCAAACGATTCCGCCGTAGAACCTGCGGTAAACATTGCAGAGCATTAGGTCAAGAGACCTTAATTTTCCTGAGAATTCTGGATTTTCATTTATGGAATTTGTATAGGCATAAAAAGGATATTCATATAAATCGACAAAATGAGTATCAACATAATACGGCATTCCATAAACCGGGCAAATAAATAGGATATCATTTTTAAATAAATTACCAGTGAGAGAATTTGTAGAATTAAGTTTTAACGCGGCAGAAATTATAATATTGCTGTAAAAAACATCATAACTAACTGTAACATTTGTGCTGAAAAGTTTGCGCGATTCTCCTCCCATTCGGTCCGGTCCGCAATGCGCGTACTGTCCCATAAAATTAGTAACGCAAACAGCGAGCAGATTATTTGTTGGAATTTCGCGGCGGGATGCGTAATATTCAGCAACTTCCTGAGAGTCACCGATACCGTTCCCGTTTTCATCGGGCCATGCGGAATTATAAATCACGAGAACGTTTGTCGGTCCCGGATGGGAATGACTTCCCGGAGATTGATAAGGTCCTACAGCCGGGTGCGCGAAAACGAGCGTTGCGTTAAAAAAGAGAATAATAAGAAAAAGTTTATAGTAACTCATATCGCCCCCATACGCTTGGATTTGTTAATTTCAGTCGATAAATTATGTTGATTGAAATTACTGAACATAAATATTTTTGAAGTCTAATTTTAAATTTGTTTTGCCGGTAATTTGAATCCGCAGCCATTTATCAAGCACTTTCAATTTTCCTCTATTTTCTTTGAAATGAGGTTCAAAGCGGAGATTCGTTTTAACATTCTGCCATTCTCTTCCGGGTCTGAGCGGAAAAGAAGGTTGTGGCCACGCTTCCTCTTTAGTATCTTTTGAGACAAAAGCATTTTCGTAATGTTCGAAAGCAAGCAGACATTTTTTCAAATCTGTTGCTCGACAGTCAACCACAAAACTATATAATTGACCGCAAACAAAAGGTATATAATTACCACTGCGTGCGCTTGACAGCCATTGTTTGGTTCCCACATAACCGTCTGCGAATTCATATCTTGCAAAAGAAGTTATTTGACCTGTTTCATTAGTTTCGCTCATACGGCGAAGATACGCTCCGCTGTTGGGATGAACTGCGTCTTCCATTACCCATGCGGAATTAATAGACCATCCTTTAGGTTTAAGGTATGTTTTTAAAACGTCTGTTGAAATCAAGGGTTTTGCTTCACTAAAAACCGCTTCTTTTTTTGTTCCGTTATTCATTGCCAGAAAAACGCGGCCGTCAGACGCGCCTAACAAAATATCGAGATC
>JAOZSF010000175.1:0-2218 GCA_029939815.1 bacterium | reverse complement strand
CCATCACCGTCAATATCACCCATTCGCGGGCACGCGCCGAAATTGATTGTCTGTTCCGCGCTTCCGTCGACCAGGATTCTTTGCGGTTGTTTAAAAACCTGAATGCCGTTTTTGGTATTAACGCCATCCCATAAATTATCGACTTTGTCAACTTTTGAGAAATCGGGATTATATAATTTAGCGAATGAACAGCTCGCAGCAATAACGAAACAAAATATAAGCAGAAATTTTTTCATTTGTAAAATACTTTATATTATTTATTTTAAAATACTCTTTAATAATAACAAAAATCCGTAAAATATGCAATATAAATGGTAATTTATTTATCTCTTTGATATAATTGTAATATTATGAACAATTCCATCTCTAAAATAACCGTTCTGCCGGCAGATGTGGCAAATAAAATCGCCGCAGGGGAAGTGGTTGAACGGCCCGCTGCCGTCATTAAAGAGCTTGTAGAAAACTCTCTCGATGCCGGTGCGCGGAAAATCGTCATCGAAGTCGATGCCGGCGGCCGGCAATTAATGCGTGTTTCAGACGATGGTGAAGGAATGTCAAGAGATGACGCTGAGCTTGCCGTAAAACGCCACGCAACAAGCAAAATCAAAACGGCCCGCGACATTGACGCGATAATGACTCTCGGCTTTCGCGGTGAAGCATTGCCGAGTATTGCTGCTGTTTCTCAATTCGAACTGCTAACTTGCCATCGTGAATCAGGTAAAGCGACTAAAATCGCAATCGATGGCGGGAAAAATATACGCGTTTCAGATGCCGGCCGTGCGCCGGGAACAACTATTACAATAAAGAGATTATTTTACTGTGTTCCTGCCCGGGCGAAGTTTTTAAAAACGACGGCAACGGAATTGAGCCATATCGGGAAATTCATTCATTCCGTTGCTCTTGCATGGCCGCACATTGGTTTTAAATATGTGGTTGATAATAATGTTCATTTTGACCTTCCCCCTCAACAAGAAGATACTGATTTCATTACCGCGTTAAAAACAAGAATTGTTCAGTTACGCGGCAGTGACCTTGCCGAAGACTTGATTCCGGTTGAATATTTTCAGGATAATTATGTTGTTACGGGCTTTATTTCAACAATGTCCCGCTCCGTTCTCACAAGACAGGAGTTCCATTTTTTTGTTAACAAAAGGCCTGTTAGATGTCCCTGGCTGTCATCTGTTGTCAAAAGGGCTTACGGAACTTTGCTTCCTGTTGACAGATTTCCTTACGTTTTTCTTTTTCTTCAAATTCCGCCCGGAGCTGTTGATGTAAATATTCATCCTGCAAAACGCGAAGTGAGATTCGGAAAAGAGTTTGCTGTACAAAGTGCAATCAGCACAGCAATTATGGAAACATTGCGGGATAACAACAAAGCTCCACGCGTTGCATTTTCAAATGCGCCTGCGAAGCAAACTCCAAATTCGTCCGGTGATGTTAAAGAAATAAAACAGGTTACAACCCCGAAATCTCCATGGTCAACAAAACTTACTGTTGACGAATGGAAAAAGCTTTATGGAGTTAAAACAGAAAAGGAAGTTTTAGGCGGTGACACAACAAATATTGCTGCCGAAACAGATGCTTTTCCTGAAACAAAATCTGAAGCCGGACCATCGCAAATCTTAAATTCTGATGTCATTAAAGCTTCGGGGCAAATTTCAGAAGCTTACATCGTTGCTCAAATTTCCGGTGCAAGAAATGGAATCGTTTTGATTGACCAGCATGCCGCTCACGAAAGAATTAATTTTGATGCTGTTGTGAAAGCGATGGAAGAAGATAAAGCTCCGCGGCAGGGATTGCTCATGCCGGAAATAATTCATCTTTCATCGGAACAGGCTGCAATTATCAATGAGCGGCTCCCGGAATTAAAAAAGGCGGGTTTCGATGTTGAATCTTTCGGCGCGGATGCTTTTAAAGTTGATGCTGTCCCCGGCTTTATGAACTCAGGAAATTTAGACAGTATGTTTGCAGACCTCGCAAATGATTTTCTCGAAGTTGGTAAATCAACACGTATTGAAGAAATTAGAAAAAGAATGGCACTCGTTCTCGTCTGCCGCGCAAGTGTTAAATTCAATCAGAAACTTTCGCTTCAGGAAATGCAGACCTTGATTGACAAGTTAATGGCAACTGAAACTCCGTGGACATGTCCTCACGGCCGTCCAACAATGATAGTAATTCCGTTTGACGAATTAGAAAAAAGGTTTGGTAGAAGATAAAT
>JAOZSF010000174.1 GCA_029939815.1 bacterium | reverse complement strand
CAATTCCTCAATTCCTCAATTCCCCAATTCCCCAATTCCCCAATTCCCCAATTCCTATTCTGGTATTGCGGTACTATTATATCATTTGGCGCCCCTGATGTCAACTCCCTGCTCTCTTAACTTTTTACGCGCCCTTGCCAAATTTACCATAAATTTTTCCACGTCATTTGTAGATGCTTTCGGTTTCTTGTAAATCGGCTCGTGTTCATCATAATTAACAGGTTCCAAATTAAATAAATCTTTCAATGCCGGCTCAATTGTCCTTTGACATACCGGATAGCCGTCGAATTTAGCTTTCCACGACCATATTTGATTACCACTGCCTTTCTTATTTATTTCATAGACATTTACTTCTAATTGAATTGTACCATACATATATGATTCATTATAACCAATCCCGACAAGAGCTGTATTCGGCACTAATTTAGGTTCGGCAACAAGTTCCTCTCTTTGTACTTCGACATAGCCTTTATCTTTAAGATAATGTGTTAATAGGTTCACACAGGTTTTACCACGTTCATCATCCTCTTTGTCGAGCGGCATTATGCAGAACCCCATAAATTTAGTGAGATCTACATTCGGGTCTTTGCTAATATCAAAGACTTCGTACTCGGTATGAAGCATATAATCCAAGTCTGTACTTTTATCGTGATAAAAGCATCCTGTTAAAATAATTGTTACAATCAGCACTACTAAAAATTTTAATTTATCCATAATGTTTCCTTTGCATCGATTAATTGAAACTCTAATTCGGCTGCTCCTCTATAATAATTTAAATATGGCTGAATCAAAATATCCATCTCAGCCCACGTCTGTATTTCGTTTAATCTGTCCGCCCAGTTAAACGCAATAATTTTTCTATATTCTCCATATTGCATAACGCAAAATTTCAAATGTTTTTCTTTAATAATTCTCGGTATTTCTACAAGTTTCACCTTTTTAACAGCAAAAACAGGGCGGGGATTATTCTGACCAAACGGCATAAACGAATCCAGTTGTTCAGCCGTTGCTATATCACAATCCCTCAATTCTATTTCCGCGTCAACGTCTTGAACAGGTATTATGCCTTCGCTGTCAAGTTCTTCATCAGCAATTTTGCAGAATTCTTCACGAAAAACATCTATCTTTTCTTTTGAAATAGATAACCCGGCGGCAACTTTATGGCCACCGAACCGTTCTAACAAATCACCGCACTTGCTCAACGCGTCAAAAATATGAAAATCTCTTGTGCTGCGGCATGACCCGCGTCCATTATTTCCGTCCATTGAAATTATAACGGTCGGCAGATAGTATCTGTCAACCATTCTCGAAGCTACAATTCCCACAACTCCCGGATTCCAATTTTCGCCCGCGAGAACTATTGCTTTTTGACAATCAGGGATATACCTATATAATCCGCCCGCTAATTTAGCCCCGACCGGCAATTCAACATCAAATCCGCTTTCGAACATTTTTTTTGCTTTGTCGAAAGTCTCCCGTTCTACTTTTTGTCGTTCAAGGTTTATTTTATCAAGTTTTTCAGCAAGATCTTCCGCTTCAGAAAAACTTTCAGTTAAAAGTAATTTTACCGCATCATTCGCATCTCCAAGCCGGCCAGCCGCGTTTATTCTTGGCGCGAGGCCAAAAGCTACACTTCTTACATTTACATTTTGTGTTTTCGAGACCTTTATAAGTGCCTGTATTCCTACTTTTTTTGAATTTTTCAAAGTGCTAAGTCCGTGCTTCACCAAAATTCTGTTTTCATCTCTGAGAGGAACCGAATCAGCTATTGTTCCGAGGGCTACAAGGTCGAGATGATTTCTTAAATCGGTTGTATGAGCTTTCTCGAAATTCTTTTCACGGCAGAATTTAATCAACCCATGAGCAAATTTAAACGCCACACCTACTCCGGCAAGTCCCGAAAAAGGATAATGACCGAGTTTAGGATTAATTACCGCGCAGGCTTTCGGGAGTGAATTATTAATTTTAGTTTCTTCATCACTGCCAGAAAAATCCAAATCATCTGTTATATCATATTCACTTTCCAGTTCCTCACTTTTCGGCTCATGATGATCGGTTATAATCACATCAATACCTAAATCATTCGCGTGAGCAACAGCTTCAACAGCACTTATTCCGCAATCAACTGTTATAATTAATTTAGCGCCTTTAGCATAAAGAATATCTATTGTTTCCGGATGAAGTCCATATCCGTGTTCCGCTCTGTTCGGAATAAAAAATGTGACTTTCGCTCCAAGTTCTTTAAGTATTTTCACGAGCAGCGCCGATGAAGTAACTCCATCAACATCATAATCACCGTAAATTACTATTCTTTCATTATCTTTTATCGCTTTATATGTCCTTTCAGCCGCTTCAATCATCCCATCAAGTTTCATCGGGTCATGAAGCATCTGTAAATTCGCCTGAATGAATCTGTCAACAGAATCCATGTCAAAATAACCGCGATTAACAAGCACTCGCGCCACAGGTTCGGAAAAGCCGCCTGCTTGCTGTAAATGCTCAACTATTTCGCTGTCTGGTTGACGGATATGCCAACGAATTCCTTTGTATTGGCGGCTTTTATCAGCCATAAAAATCCTTTAATTTTCACTCGTTAAAATTATCATAGTTGGCCTTTAAACAGTCAAATTCGATACAAGTACAAGACCGATGAGCCGCAGGCGTGTTAATATACATCAAGGTGAAATCAACGCAGTAATCGTACGAATTTGGCTTAGACGTTCTATGGATTCCATCTTAAAGGTCAATTATATATTAGTATACACAATTAGCAGCATTCTTTCAAGTGTAAATTTAGGAGCGTGTAAATTTTAGGAGATACCCGATTTTTTTATCATCCTAAGAAACGTTGATTAAAATATGGAAATATATTGTAACTGCTGCCGCTGGCTGCGGTCGAAGATCCGCCGTAGGCGGAATTAATTAACCGACATCAGCGAGGTCGGCTGAAGTTATTTGGGCTCAATGTTTTTTTGGGGGGGCAACTTTATTCAGGTTTGATATTTGAAACACTTATTTCAGCTGCTCCTTTCGCTAAATAGCGGTAAATAATTATTCCAACAACACAAATCACTGCCGAAACAATGATAGAAAGTGTATATGTCTGAGTTATATCAAAAAGTTCTCCTCCAGTTGTCGGACCAGTTAGCCCTGCCAATCCATAAGCGAGAAAAATATAAGGATATATTAATCCTAAATTATGTGCACCATACGTGTGTGAAACTGCTTTTGCATATAAAACAAAATTTGCTCCAAAACAAAGTCCGATAGCGAGTGAAATTATTAGGAAAAGCACGCCATGCCATGTTACTATTGTTAGTGCCAGTGTGGAAACAGTTAAAAATATGAGAGATAAAATAATAGCAGTCTTATCTTTTAGTTTATCAGAAACATATCCCCATAGAACTCTTCCAATCATATTTCCTAAAGCAAAAAGACTAATTCCAAGCGTAGCCATAGTTTCCGAAACACCGCTTGACATCCCAATAGGCTTAAGATTTCCAATAACAAGCAGCCCGGCAAAAGTACCGGCAAACATACCAAAAAACAATCCTAATAAAATTCTGTCTTTGAATAAAATCATAATATTTTTTTCAGAAACATTTTCGCTGTTTTCTTCTATTTTTGGAGAAGATAAAAAGAAAAGAGAAATTAAAATTATCATTCCGTAAACCAAACCAATATATGAAAAAATTTCTAAAACATCTATTTTTTTTACAAGAAGAAGTTCAACAATATTAGAAAGAATAATAGCCCCGCCTCCAAATCCAGCAGCAGCAATTCCTGTAATCAACCCTTTTTTATTAGGGAAGCATTTCACAGGAGAAATAAGAGCAGAAATATAACAGAAACCTATCCCAGCACCCGAGAGAACACCAATTCCGGCAATAATCAAAAAAATATTTCCATTAGAAATCGAAGCAATTAAATAACCGGCAACAAATAAAACCATACCAGCCAAAGTGCAGATTTTAGGACCATACTTTTTTTCTATTTTTCCAGCCAAAATCATTACAATGGAAAAAACGGCAATCGTAAACCCAAAAACTATTTGAGTTTGTGCATTTGTAAGATTATAATTATCAATAAGCGGCTTAACAAAAGTGCTCCACGCATAAACTCCACCAATGCAAAGCATAATGACAATAGATGCTACGAGAGTTAAATATTTTCTTTTCATTTTTGTTAACTTTAAGTTTATAACCTTTTTAATATTTTTTAAAAAGTTGTTTGTTTTTCTTTGAATCTTGCTTGTATTTTTTTAGCATCAAGAATAACTAAAGCAGCCATACTTTCTATCGCAGGAATAACTCGCGGAACTATACATGGATCGTGATGACCGGTAACAGAAATTTTAACATTTTTTCCTTCTTCATTTATAGTTTCCTGTTCGCTTGAAATAGTTGGCGTAGGTTTTACAGCGATTTTAACTTCAATGTTCTGTCCAGTAGAAATTCCGCCAATAATTCCGCCGGAATTATTAGTACAAAATTTGTTGTCTTTCATCTTATCGTTCGATTCACTTCCTCGCCTTTTTGCTAACTCGAACCCTTTTCCGATTTCAACACCTTTAACAGCGCCAAGCGACATAATAGCCGAAGTTAATCTTGCATCTAATTTAGCAAAAACAGGGTCTCCAAGTCCGGCTGGCACACCATGAATTTCTAATTTTACAATTCCACCAACTGAATCACAATCACCGCGTGCCTTATCAATAGCAGCAACCATAAGCGGAGCCGCGTCGTCATCAGCACATCTCACCATATTTTTTTCAATAGTTTTATAATCAGTTTTTGTAGCTTTAATTCCTGCTATTTCTATGGCATGAGCATAAATTTCTATTCCTTGATCTGATAATATTTTTTTAGCAACAGCACCGGCAGCAACTCGGGACGCAGTTTCTCTTCCTGAAGAACGTCCGCCACCGCGATAATCCCGAAATCCATATTTTTTAAAAAAAGTAAAATCAGCATGTCCGGGTCGAAAAACATTTTTAATATTTTCGTATTTAGAAGAATCAAAACTTTTATTATAAATAACAAGAGCAATAGGAGCTCCAGTACTTTTTCCTTCAAAAATTCCAGATAAAATATGAACTTTGTCCTCTTCTTTTCTCGGAGTAGTAACTCTGCTCTGCCCGGGTTTCCGCCTGTCAAGCTCTTTCTGAATATCT
>JAOZSF010000173.1 GCA_029939815.1 bacterium | reverse complement strand
TCCTTTGAATTAAATTTCCTCCTAATAAATAATAGCTGATAAATAATAAATAGTAAATAGCAGGGTTCGGGGATGACTTCAATAGTTAATTCAGTAGAAATTACCGATGCGTTAGTAAAACTATCGTCCATAACTTTATAAGTCAGCAGATAAGTTTTTTCCTGAGCGTTGTAGATAATATTACTCCAGGAAGTATCGGTTGAACTCTGTAAAACATTATTATTTTCCCAGTTGAAATCCTCTTCAATATAAACAAAAGAATCAGAATTTTTATACCCCTCAATAATAATATCTTCACCAGCTGATTCAAGAATAATTGTTCCGGTCTCGCCCGGCGAAATATTAGTCGGCGAAATAATTTCCGGTGGAGTCATAGAAAAAGAAACATCATTTTCTATGCAGCCCATATCAACATTCCCGTCAATAATTCTCAATCGACCATAAATGTCGTTTGTAACCGACACAAAATAATTACTGCCGGAATTAATGCACGGAGAAAGAGCTTTCATGTAATAATTTTCGTTTTCCGGGTCAATAAACATTGGGTTTAAAGCAATATTTCCACCGCCAAGATATTCCGCCGACGGCAGTTCGTTGAAACAGGAATTTTGGTAAAGCGGGTCTGAAACGTTAATATTTCTATTTTTACAAATATCAGAACTGTTATTATAAATTATAGAATTATATACAAATCCGGAATACAAAATTTCAATAACCGATTCGGTAGAAACACTTGAATTGTTAGCAATAGTACAGTTTTCGACAATGGCGCCATCTCTAAGAAATAGAACTTCAGCTTGAGAACTATTATTAACAATAAGACAATTTTTTAATTTGGAGAAGTATATAATAACGGCTTCCCCAATCGAACCCGAATTGTTATTTTTTATAACACAGTCTTGAACAGTATAATCATCTTGCATAAAAATAGCGGCACCGTGTTTGCCTGAATTACTGATAACCAGGCAATTTTCAATAATTCCGGGAATATAACTGCAAAAAATTCCGGCACCATTGAAACTGCTGTGATTATCGTTAATAATACAATTTTTCATCGAAGCGCCATGCGAAAGTTTTACACCGGCACCTAAAGAATTACCACCGCGCTGAACAGTAAAGCCGTCAAGCATCGCGTTTGTACCTCTCAAATACAGACATCCAAAAGAGTAATCGCCTTGAATAATAGTGCTATTTTGACCGCCGGTACTCATAATCGTTATGTTTGTGGCATTAATAGTGTGTTCGAGTTGGTAAACCCCGTTTGAAACAAGAACAAGTTCACCAGAAGCAGCGCTATTAACGGCAGCGGAAATATTAGTAGCAGCTTCGTTCCAATTTTTAAAAGGAAATAAATGGCTGCCTGTTTTAGAAACGTAATGAACAGAAGAATCAGCAATATTCGGCACAACGATATAATCAGTTTTAGTTTCAGTTGCAGTTGACGCCCCCCCTAATCCAAAATTGTTGCTTACGGTCAAAGCGACAGTAAAAGTACCGGTTGAGGAATAAAGGTAAGAAGGGTTTTGAAGAGTGCTGTCAACTATTCCGTCCCCATTAAAATCCCAACTCCAATACTGCGGCTGATTAGTAGATAAATCGGTGAAATACACAATAAAAGGAGCATCACTCGTCAAAGTGCTGGCAGTAAAATTACATTCTACCGGCGGAATAACATGCAGATAATTTGATCGTGATTTTGAGTAAACGGCACCGAGCCCATTAGAAACAGAAAAAGAAACAGAATGATAACCAAGTCCGTAAACCGCATTTGTGGTAGTAAGATTAACACCTTCTGCATCAACAACACCGTCATCATTAAAATCCCATTGATAAAATCTGTTTGTAGAATAAGGCTCTTTAATGTAAGAATTGAAAGTAACATTCATAGAGCTGATAGCGAGCGTGTGGTCAGCAGAAAAGCTACAGACAAACGGTGGATTTGTAATCGCCGGAATAGCAAAAGTTCTGCGGCTGTTGTTTGGATAAGTAGGCCAGGCGCGCTCCAATTGGTTGGATTTAAAACCTGTATCAATCATAAAAAGCTCGGTGTAAAACATTTTATCGCCGGCACCCGCAACTATAATTTGTTGATTAGTGTATCCGTTAATCGGTTCAATAGCCATATCATAAACTTCACCTGAATCAGCAACCATAAGAGAATCAAAACCCGGAACAATCGAACCGTCAAGATTTCTTGCACGAAGAATGGTATTTGTGGGAATAACCCCGGGAGAAACTGAAAGAGAAATTCCGTAAACAAATTCCACTTCGCCGTCATCGTCAATATCTTCAATGCAAACTTGAGTATGGCATTTAGCATCCGCAATAGGAAAATTCGGCAGGGGAGTTCCGTCGCCGTCCCATCCGTACACCCCTGTTTCCCACGCGCCGGCGAAAACTTCCAGGTCGCCATCTCCGTCAATATCGGCAAGCGGCGGCGACTGATATCTTACAATCCATACCGGACCAGAATTTTGCGGCCAACCTTCAACGGGAGTTCCGTCATGCTGGTATGCAAAAATTTTATTATTTCTGCCCCCCATTTCATAACCGTTAATAAGGATTTCCAAATCCCCATCACCATCGATATCGCCCAAAGAAGGCGGGCTGTAAACAAAATGCGAATCTGAGATTTCAAAAGAAGTACCGGAATCTTTTCCGTCATGAGTAATAATCGAAACAGTTCCCCCTTTTCCTCCCTCAGAATAAAAAATAGTAACAAACTCATCCCAGCCATCATTATCAAGGTCTCCAACCGCCGGCGACATAACATCAAAATAATTTTTGTTTTCAACTGACCAAAGTCGTGTTCCGTCGCTGTTGTAAGCTCTTAAAGCCGGAGTATTTGTTCCGTTCACTTTTATATTGCAGCCGACAACAATATCGTCAATACCATTTTCATCAGCATCAGCGCTAACCGGAACTTGAAACGAAGAAACGCCGTCATTAACAGGCCAGCCGTTTTTTACAGTTCCGTCATGTTCAAAAACATAAAGTCCGATATCTCCACCAACAAGGGAAACGTAATGTCCCGCAAGCACTTCATTAAAACCATCTCCATCAACATCGCCAACAGCAGCCCCTTTAAAAGGCATCAAAAGCGCCGGTGATTGAAAAAACCATTTCAGTAAACCGTGATTGTCATAAGCAACAAGCTGATTATCATAAGTAGAAATAAATTCTTTAGACCCATCGTTATCAAGGTCGGCAATTGCAACCGAGGCGGCATATCCATTAAAAACGAAGAAGGATATTGAAGTTTCATCTTTTAGAACACCATCAACGAAAACTTGAACTTTTACTTTTTCTTTAGTTGTTGCTTTTGAAGAATGCGAAATAATAAAAAAAGAATCCGCCGGTAAATTTGTAACTGTTTTAGCGGATAAATTTCCAACGGATAGGAAATTATTAGAAATAGTTATTCCGGAAGTTAAGTTAGTAACAATAACGGTAACATTTGATACATTCTGATTCCAAGTTCCAAGAGTAACAAAAATATTTGTTGTTCTCCCGGGACCCATAAAAAAGTTGAAAGTATCATTGAAAAGAGGAAGAACTGCATCAACAAAAACAGTATCGCTACCATCAAAAGAAAGAAGATTTTCTACGTTGATTCTGCCGGAACCGAGTTCGCCTGCATAAGAAGGGTTTATTGAATCAATATCATCGCAAGTGTTGGCAATAACCTTTCCGTAAATCCAACCTTGATAGCCTGGATTGCCTGCAACAAGCAAAGCCGCCGCTCCGGAAACCTGCGGCGCCGCCATGCTTGTTCCGCTTGCTATATAAAGATTTGTATTAACAATATGAACCAGCGGCTGACCGAGTGGTGCGAACATATCGGTATTTTCAGCACGAAGAGAAAGAATGCTTTCTCCCGGAGCGGAAACAGAAATCCAAGTTCCATAATTACTGAAATCTGCTTTTTTATCTCTTGATGTGGTTGCAGCAACAGCCATCGAATAATCATAACCAGCCGGGAAAAATTTCGTTTCGTTGCCGTCATTGCCCGCTGCAGAAATAACAACACAGTTGTTTTCGTTTGCATAATCAATAGCATCACTAACCGATTGAAGTCGTGAAGCTGACCCCCAACTGTTATTAATAACTTTTGCACCGTTATCTACTGCGTAAATTATTGCGCGAAGAGAATCCGCAGAGTTGCCGCCGTTAATTCCGATAAATTTTAACGCCATAATTTTTGCATTTGCAGAAACGCCGGAAATTCCGAGATTATTATCTGTTTCTGCGGCAATAATTCCTGCGCAATGAGTTCCGTGACCATTTTTGTCCATCGGGTCGAAGTTGTCATCAATAAAATTATAACCATAATAATCATCTATGTATCCGTTATGATCATCATCAATTCCATTGTAGGGAATCTCATTTTTGTTAATCCAGATTTGATTGACAAGCTCTTCGTGATTGTAATCTACTCCCGTGTCAATAACAGCAACAACAACTTCGTTAGTCGGATAATTTACGGATTCCCATTCGGCTAACCAGTCAATATCAGAGCCGGAAGTCCCGCTTGTTGTTGTTTGTTCACCATCGATTACAGCAAGATAACTTTGTCCTGAATTATCTAACGCCCATTGATTATTGAAATACGGGTCATTCGGAGCAGCACAAAGTTCTACCGGAAAATTCGGCTCAGCGTATTTAACTTCCGGCATTGCGTTGAGTTCTTTCAATACCACATTGATATTTTTCCCGTTTGCAATTTCCGCAATGTACATATTTTGAATGTTTCTTGCTGCACGAGAGAGACTGCTGCCGGTCGATTGTGCTGTATATTTCGTCTGCGCTGTCGGAAACAGTTTTCTAAGATTTGAAATTTGACCTTTAAAATTTGAGGATTGTGTTTTGGAATTTAACTTCCCACCAATATCTTTCATCACAACAATAACTTCATTAATTTCGTTGGTTGAAAAAGCCGGATTAGTGAACTCGAAGCCGATTTTTTTAACAGAAGCGGCGTCAATATTCGACGTTGAAAATAAGATCATAAAAAAGAGACATATAATGACAGAAATAAATTTCATAATATTTAGTTTAAAGTATTTTTATAAATATTCTTCTTATAATATTATACAATTAATTTCTGTGAATTTGAATGTCTAAAAGAAACAAAAAAAACGAAGAATTACCATTAAAATATGTGAAATATGTGGATTTAT
>JAOZSF010000172.1:1399-5187 GCA_029939815.1 bacterium | reverse complement strand
GATGTTCGGCAAAGCCGAACAAATAAATCCCCCGCCAATCACCTCTTTATCGTAATAAATAACAGCTGCCTGCCCGGGAGTTACCGCTCGCTGCGGTGAGTGAAAAACCACATCAACTTTTCCGTCGTCAAGAAATTCAACGGAACAATCTGTTGCAGGCGAGTTGGATCTAATTTTAACTTTTGCGTTAAAAGTTTTTTCCCCGATAGGATTATTTATTAAATTAAACTCCCCTATCAACATTTTTCCTGAAAGTAAATCTTCATTATCACCAATAATTATTTCGTTATTTTCGGCATCAATTCTCACAACAAATTTACGTTTGCAGTGCGCGCCGATTCCTTTTCTCTGCCCAACAGTATAAAATTGAATTCCCTCATGCTCGCCGGTGATTTTTCCTGATAAATCGACAATATTTCCGGGTTTTAAAGTATCGGGGAAATTATCTTTTATAAATTTCGGATAATTGTCATCGGGAATAAAACAAACTTCCTGACTGTCGGGTTTTTCCGCTACGGGAATTTTCCTTTCCGTTGCCATTTTTCTTATTTCGGTTTTTGAAAATTCAGCAAGAGGAAACAGTATTTTATTTAATTGTTCCTGTTTTAGGTTAAATAAAAAATAAGACTGATCTTTTGCGGAAGTTTCCGCGGAAAATAATCGGCTCCTACCGTCCTTTTCGTGAATTATTTTCGCGTAATGACCTGTAGCGACATACTCGGCACCAATTTCTTCGGCTTTTTTTATCAAAACATCAAATTTCAATAAACGATTACATCGCGCGCACGGGTTTGGCGTTCTTCCTTTTGAATATTCATCTACGAAAGGATTAATGACATTTTTTTTAAATTGTTCAGCGACATCGATTTCGTAATGAGGGATTTCCAGAAAGTCCGCGACCTTTTTAGCATCATTAACATTTTCACGCAAGAGTTCATATCCCGGTAATCCGATATTTGAAAATGAAAATGTTGCGCCCGCGACATTATATCCCTGCTCTTTCAGCAGAGCGGCAGTAACGCTTGAATCCACCCCGCCTGACATAGCGACGAGGATGAAAGCATTATTTTTTATATTAAAATTCAGCATTTAATTTTGTGAAAGGTCAAGCAAAAATTTCTAACTAGGGCTTGCTCGAAAAGTATTTTTTGATAGAAACCATTTCCAAAATTCCCCTCCTGTTTTAGGAGGCACATCCCGAGTCCCAACGCTATTAAGGCCGAGATCAATGATATTCCCTCGAGTAGGGGGAGCCCTTTAAGTCCCCCTTTTTTAAAGGGGGTTGGGGGATTTAATTTTATCAAATATTTTCCTATATTTTTACCGTTATGTATAATTTTTACAGATTTATTGCAATAAAATTTCTGCTAATAAGAGAACCACCCCGGTCTATCGACCACCCCTCCTTTGTAAGGAGGGGATTTTTAAGAGGAGCAGCACCCAATTAGGTCAATTTAATTTCTAATGATCGATGAAAATATATGTCGAAGATCCGCCTAAGGAGGATTATTTCATTGGCCCTAATTAAATCAATTCATTCAATATTTCCATCCCACGTTTGATTACCGCGTCATCTGCGGCATAAGAAATTCTGAAATGCGTATCGCGTTCGGAAAAAACAGAACCCGGAATTATAAGCAGATTGTTCGCAATCGCTTTTTCTACAAATTTCGTAGCGTTTCCGCCCGGCGCTTTTACAAACGCGTAAAACGCGCCACCCGGTTTCACGAGTTCGAATTTATTTTTCAAACTTTCATAAACGATGTCTCTTTTTCTGCGATAGGAATCTACAATCCCGCTAATATCAACGCCCAACGCGTTAACCGCAGCTTTCTGTGCCATGCTCGGCGCGCAAACATAAGTATATTGCTGCAATTTACACATTTCCTGAATAACATTTTTATTACCAACAGCATAGCCCACACGCCATCCTGTCATAGCGTGAGATTTTGAGAATCCGTCGAGCAAAATCCCTTTTTCCGCGAAAGGGAAAATACTTGCGAATTTCTCGTCATAAGCAAATGAACTGTAAATTTCATCGGAAATAATCCAAATGCCGCGTTTATTGCAAAGCTCAGCTATTTCCTTTAAATCTTTTTCAGGATAAACGGCGGCTGTAGGATTACTTGGCGAATTAACGATCAGCATTTTAGTTTTATCAGTGATATTTTTTTCAACACGCTCAGCTGTAAGTTTGAAATCGGGATAAGTGTCAATAAAAACCGGTTTCCCGCCAATCAGATTGACAAAATGTTTGTACATCACGAAGTACGGGTCCGCAAACATAACTTCATCGCCCTCATTCACAAGCGTCATAATCGAAAGCAACAATCCGCCGGAAGTGCCTGAAGTAATCATAGTCATATCGTCATCGCGATTTGACAGACGGTTTTGATTTTTGAGATGAGCGGTAACTTTTTCTCTGAGTTCAGGGATTCCCTGTGTTGGAGTGTATTTGTTAAAGCCTGCGTTAATAGCTTCGCAAGCGGAATTTTTAACGATATCCGGAACATCAAAATCCGGTTGTCCGATGCTTAAATTTACCGGGTTTTTCATTTTTGCCGCGAGATCGAAGACTTTTCTAATTCCCGAAGCGTCAATTTTGTTCATTCTATCTGCAATCATAATAAAGATTCCTGTTTTGGTGAAAAATCAGTAATATCAAGTTCCGGTGTCTCAGTCAATTTCGATTCATCAACGTCCATAGCAATTGGCGCGATGCTTTCATCATCCATATTTTCGCCTTGTTCGGTTCCGGTATAAAACCGTCTGCTCAACCCGTAAACGATTTTAGTAAAATCATTTTCTTTTTCATCATTTATAGCTTCAAATGCCTGAAATAAATTCGCGTCAAGCATGTCAAGCGAATGAAGAGCAAGCGCTTCCGGAGTTGCCGGCAGAACCGGAGAACCGAAATCGAGTTGACCGTGATGGCTCAAAATCAAATGCTGCATGATCAGTTTTAATTCTTCAGGAAAATCCTTGATTGAGTTTGCCGCCTGACCGATCATATCGCTTCCCATCGCGAGATGTCCGAGCAATCTTCCCGGAACGGTATATTCAGTTGAAACATCGCAGCTCATTTCAATAGTTTTCCCGATATCGTGGAGCATTGCTCCCGCGATAAGAATATCGCGATTAAGTTTTCCATAAACTTTCGCCAAATTATCGCATGAATGAACCAGAGTTACCGTATGTTCAAGCAATCCGCCGACATAAGCGTGGTGCATAGCTTTTGCCGCGGGATGTTTTTTAAATTTCTCAACGAACTCATCATTTTCGAAGAAATAATCAACAAGCTGCCGTATTTTTGGATTAGCGATGCTGTTTTTATATTCAAGAAATTTATGAAAAAGATGATCAATATCATAAGGGGTTTTCGGCATGAAATCAGCAGGGTCTATTTTGTCGTCCGGACGCAAGGGTCGCGCGTCAAGGATTTTCATCTGAAGATTATTTTGATAACTATCGATTGAAGCTTCCAAACGAACAATTTTCCCGGGAACAAGTGCTTCGGCGAGTTTATCAACATTATCCCACACCCGCGCGACCATTTTGCCTGAAGCATCGGCGAGTTGAGCATCGAGATAAGGTTTATTTGTGCGGGTGGTTTTTTTTTCGCATTTTGTAACGACGAAGAAATCACCTACGATGTCATTTTCTTTAAGCTGGCTAATCATTTTTCTTTTCATGGAGGTATCCTGTAGAAATTACAATATTATTTATTCAGTTAAATTATACAAAAAAGAACAATAAAATACCATATTCAATTTATAACAGTACGATTT
>JAOZSF010000172.1:0-1299 GCA_029939815.1 bacterium | reverse complement strand
TAACAGTACGATTTATAACAAAAACATTTTTACCACATAAGAAACATAAGATCACATAAAAAATTAAAATTACATAAATATTCTATAACAGAACAATTTACAACAGAACGATTAAATAAATTGGTCTGGAGATTTGACCTTAAAATCATCAAACAAACAGATGTTTTTATCTAATTTTAATCCCGAAAATTTAAATGTATTCAAATGACGCGTTAGGAAACGCGTCTTACCTAAAAAAAATGTGACCGGCGAACCGGTCACATTTTAGGAGGAGAAACCATGAAAAAACTACTTAACTATTAGCAATGTCCATGCCAAACCTCTGTTCTTACGGCTATAACATTGATTTGAATGATTCGACATTTTTATCTTGCAGTTTAAAGTAACATTTTTTCTCATAATGTACAGACATTTACACAGACAATTGTCATTATGACAGTACGATAAAATTGATCTAATTGATCTAATTAACCTAATTGATCTAATCAATTACCAAAATTAGAAATTAGAATTATCTGTATTCCTCAGTGATTCTTATGTTTCTTATCCGTGAACGTCTTCGCCTCGGGACAAGTTGTAGTTAAGGAGTATTCGTCTTTAAGATTTTTTAATTAATCCACATAAAACGCTGTTTGCAGCCAACCAAAAATGTCGATTGCCGCGCCATTTTGCAGAATAGAACATTTAGAATTAATACTAATTATTTTCCGTGTAAATTCGTGCAATTAGTGTCTAAAACTTATTGTATTGATTCCCATAAATTTTTACTTACTGAGCGGGATTTTAGATTATTTTATAAACTCTTCTTTGTCTATATCACAATCTTTTAAGATTTTTAACAAAAGACCTGTTCCAATAGATTCATTGGCATGAGTGGGTACAGTAGTAACTCTCCCGTCCGTATGGCTCAAGAAGCAGTGGCTTCCTTTAGTTCTAACTACATAAAATCCTTGTTTGCGAAGAAACTTTATCAGATTTCTGCCGGAAATACTCGGGATATTGCTCATACCATTACCGCTATTTTCTGAATCCCGATAAATTGATTAGCAGGGACATCGTCTTTCTGAACTTCCAGGCATAATTCAACGACTTCTTTGGTTCGCTTCATTAATAAATCAAGAGATTTCGCCTGAGTGTGGCAGCCCGGTATTTCCGGAACTGTGGCAATGTAAAAGCCATCTGCATCCTTTTCAATTATAACATCATAGTTTTTGCACATATTAACGTCTCCCATATTGCTTAAGTAATAATAATATAATAACTAAAAAATCACTTTTTGTCAATAATACGTGATATGTG
>JAOZSF010000171.1 GCA_029939815.1 bacterium | reverse complement strand
AGTCAACAACTTCGATATAAACTTCTTCACCGTAAGCGAACTCAAAATTGAATTCTTTTGTAATAAACGGTGAAGTTTGATTCGGCGCGAAAATATTTGTATAAACAAAATTATCAGAAGCGCGCTTTAGTGATACATAATTATATGCTCCACCGCCGCTGCCACCGCCATAAGACGACCATCCTGCAATTTTGAATCGAATAAGCGTGTTCGACTGATAAGTAAAATTGATAGTTCGAAGAGTTCCGGCCGCTGATTCTCCGCCTACATGAGAATTCGCGTAATAGCTTCCGTGCTGACCAATATGCTCAAAATGAATCGGCACATAATTAGTAGTAACCGGTCCGCTCCCCCAAGCTAATCCTGTCGTAACCCAGTTAGTGTATGTTCCCGCTTCGAAATCGAAACGATTATTTGGGTCAGGCGCTTCAACGATTTTGAAATCGTCAACATCCATCCAGGCGAATCCTCCTCCTGCCGCGTCATCGACAGCTTTAATATAAATTTCTAATTCATTTGTAGTTCCCGGGGAAAGTTTTCTAACAGCCATCCCGGCTGTCATGTTCGGCGCGTAAACTCTGTCGAGTTCAGCGTCATCCGAAGCGCGGCACAAAACAACATAGTTCCAGTTAGATTCTGCCGGAACATTTACTGATCGCCATCCGCCGATAAGAAAATCCACACTCGCACCGGAAGGAAGAATAAAATTATCCGATTGTAGAGTTCCAATTTGCTCTTCGCCATTAATCCGGCTTAAGGCACAGTAATTACCATTCCAGCCGGCTATTCCAACGCCCATGTCAGTATTTGTAGGATGATTTCCCCAGGCATTCCCGGCAACCGTCCATCCGGAATAGTCACCGGATTCGAACCTGCCGTTTTGAATATCGGCGAATGCTGATAAGGTTAGGATAGCAGCAGTGAAAATTGCGAATAAGAAAATTCGACGTTTAGAAGCTGTGAGGGTGAGAAGTTGAGATTTTTTCATTTTAGTTTTGTTTTGTTAGTTTGTTTTTAAGGACTTTAAAGACTCAAAGGACTCAAAGGACAATAATTGTTAATCAGAGATTAACTTTCTTAATTTAATCCTTTTTACTCCCTCCTGTTTTAGGTGGTACATCCCGAGTATTCCCTCGGGGAGGGGAGCCCGCCAGGGCGGGGAGGTTATTTGTCCTTTTGGTCTTTTATGTCTTTGCAGTCCTTTTGGTCGTTTTTTATTATACTAATAATGGTATGTTCTTTTCTATAACTAAACGGTAAGAATTAACACAAAACACTTAAGCTACAAGCATTCCCCCTTTTGTAAAGTAGGTCGGGATGTTAGTTGATTAAAGATTAAAGAAATTCATCCCGCGGCGCAAGCGCTCGGAATGAATTTATAGCTATAAATTGAAATCTATGATTTCAATTTCCTCCCCCTTCCAACAATCCACAATTCCAAAATTCCAACAATCCATATCCATACTGGTTCCGGAATTCCAGCTATCTGAAAATCATCAACAGCTATCCAGGCATAGCCGCCGCTTGTGCAGTTGTCTACTATTTCAATATAAACATCTTCGGCCGACAGAGAAGAAACAAAATGTTTTTCAAACATCGTATAAGTAACATTTGGCGCCCAGATTCTTTCTATTTCCGAATCGTCAGAAGCACGTTTTAAAGCAACATAATTATAACCCGGACTTCCGTCGCCGCCCCATGACGACCATCCCGACACAAAAAAAGTTGCTGTAGAATTATTTCCAAAATTGAATGTCTGCGAGCGCAGCGTTCCAACAGCCGATTCACCGGCAGCAGCGCTGTTCGCGAAGTATCTGCCATGCCATCCACCACGTCCTTGCGCATCGGAATTTCTCGGTTCACTGCCGAAAGCCGCACCTGAAACAGTCCACTCGGAAAAATCTCCAAGTTCAAATCCGTTGTTATTTCCAAGCCGGTAATCTGATTCAACAATTTCAAAATCATCAACGGAAATCCATCCCCAGCCTGTGCCGGCAGTATCATTATCAACAACTTCAACATAAACTTCTATATTTTCGTTCATTCCATAAGAAAGTTGTCGGAGAGCCATAGCTCCTGTAATTCCCGGAGCCCAGACTCTGTCAAGTTCGGCATCATCAGAAGCACGATTCAGAGTCACATAAGAAAAATCCGTTCCTTCCCCGCCAATTTTTGACCACCCGCCAATATAAAAAGAAAGTTGTTCATTTGCATCAAGAGTAAACTCTGCAGATCTTAAAATACCGGTTGCGTTAACTCCTGAAGGACAAAGAAAAGAACAAACGTGGTAATCTCCGTCGTAACCGGACGATGGCCATAAATTAGTTTTCGGCTGTCCTTCCCAAGCCGGTCCAATTGCAGTCCAGTTAGTCAAAGTACCTAATTCAAAGCTATGATTATCGTCAAAAGAAAAGCTCAGGTCATAAGGTATAGTTACGTATTTTGTATCTCCATCAACCCATGGAGCGTGAAAAGTGGAACAGTTGTCCTGGTTTTCATGTGTAGCAGCAGCAATAACAATAGTCGGCACTCCTCTGTCAAAATGTTGAATAGGTTCTTTGTTCAAATTTTGCATTAGAGCAAAACCTTCCGCAAGAGCAAAACCTGTATAAATTCTAATAACTTCCGTTTCAACAAGTTTCCAATTTTTGTCAAAAAAGCTCATTTTCGCGCCTGTTCGTGGACTGTTTGTTAGGTTCGGGTTGTCGCTTACTCCATAAATAATATTAAATTGTTCGCGGAGAGTGTCGTAAGCAAGTTCAAGCGAAGCATGCCCCACGCCTCCCGGAGTAGCAACAAAATTCGTAACAATTTCTTGGTCAGCAATTGGAAATTCCGGGTCTAAACAGCGAATAACTTTTATTTTCCCAAGTCGATTTGTGTAAGGTTGGTCAGTGTAAATCATGTAATAATAACCATCGTTAGCTCTGACAACGGAAGACTGTCCATCACCATAAGCGCCGGTTTCAAAATCCCCAAAATCCGGTTCAATAATATGGTCGCCGTTATAAAGTTTCGTCCAGGTTCTGCCACGATCAGTAGATTTTGCAATTCCAATTCTTGTAGTACCTTCGAGGGAACTTGTTGTAGTTGGAAAGCCACTATAAGTCATATAAAAATCTCCGTTAGTCGCGCAAAAAACATTCGGGTCGCATGAATGAGTACCGTCAAATTTCGCATCGTCACCGCTTGGCGTCAAAACAGCTTGAGAAGTAGCATATTTCAGTCCTTCTAAAGTAGTAGATTCTTTATAAATAATAGTATCGCCATTTGGAGACCATTCTCCACCGCTCCAGATTTTGTAAAGGTCTTCTACTTCGTCATACATAAAAGTAGGGCAATAATTCCAGATCCGTTCGTCGTCAGGCATAATTGTCATAAAAGAAACAAATTCATCTGAAGTTCCTGAAATTCCATCCGTAGAAAGAACAGTTTCCGGAATTATTTCTTTAGAAATTGATGGGCCGGACCAGCTTACATCAAGCACCGGCGAACCTGTATTATGAAAATATCCTACTCTAATAATATGTTTTCCGGCATCCAGACTTACAGTTCCGAAAGCTTCAACCGGAGAAGATTTTACGCCATCGTTATTCACTATCAGTGAACCGTCAATCCAAAGTTTTGAACCGTCATCGGAATTCAAATAGAAAGTGTAACTCCCGCTTATCGGAATATCAATATAACCTTCAAATTGCGCGAACATTTTTTCAAGGCGCAGTGACTCCGACAAATCAAAATTATTGACACTACAGCCGAACGCCGGATGTGTTTTTACAAGACTCCAATCTAAATCCGGAAGATTGTTCAATGGGGAATGAATTTCATTACCACCGGAAATAATATCATCATTAATCGGAGTTTCCCAGTATTTAAAAATAAGATTATCGGCAAAAGTTTTTAATTGAAAATCATCAGCCGCAATCCATGCCCAGCCGGTTTGTGAACAGTCATCAACAATTTCGATATAAACGTTTTCCCCATAAGCATCTTTTGATTCTAAAAAAGCTTTTCTCAAAACATTGTTATCGGGCGCAAAAACTTTGTCCAAAATTGCTCCATTTGATGCAAGTTTTAAGACAACATAATTATTTGTAACCGGCGCGAAATGTGTAGAATGCCCCGCAATGAAAAAAGTTATAAAACTGTTTGAAGGATAAGTAAAAGTGTCAGAGCGAAGAACACCAACAGCTGTTTCGCTCCAGGTTGTGTTATCCGGATACCCACTGTTGGCGTAATAAGAATCTTCCCAGGAAATGAGAGTGCTGACAGATTTGTCGGCAGGATTTTGAAATGCCGTGCCGGAAACAGATGTCCAGTTAACGTAACTGCCTGTTTCGAAGTTACCGTTTTGAATATCTGCATTTGCGAACAAAGTAATTGCCGCGATCCAAATTGTAAATTTTATTTTCATAAAATTAGTTGTTGGTTATTGGTTTTAAAGTCAAAATTATTTATGTCCCGAAGTTTACCGGGCACACAAAATGATTTTATATTCCTCATTCCTTCGATCCAAATCCAATACGCATCCTGTTTTTTGTAATGACCGGATTTATCAATTCTTTTTTTTGCATCTTTGGGAGTTTTTATTTTTTTTATAATTTTTTCCGCTTCAGTTCTTGTGAAAGGGCCAAGTCGAACTGAAAGCGTCGGTAAAATCTTATCGCTTGTTAATTTGAAACTTAAAGGATTTTTGTTGTATGAATATTTTATTTTTGCACGGGTAAAAGAAACATCCCCCGACCTGTCGGCCCCCCCCTTCCCGCCTTCGGCGGGTCTTCGACAAGGGGGACTATCCCCCGGACGCTTTGCGTCCACCCCCTTCCCCGAGGGAGTACTCGGGATTTCCGACAAGAGGGGACTAATTTCTCCGTGATCCGTGACCCGTAATCCGTAATCCGTTGGAATAAGAACCGGGAAATTGCTGACTATTATTCCCGTTAGCGGAGCGGGAACACGTGGAATAATTTTTAAATCTTTTGGATTCGTGTCATCTATCCCGGCACAAAGTTCGAGAGCATGAGTCGCAATTCCCTGATTCGCTCCGTTACCGAGATCGCCAATTTTATACCAACTTCCATCGGGCAAATAATTAACACCTTCCGGAACGATGAACATAAATTTTCTCCAGTCTTTCCTATTTTTCTTATCAACAAAATTCATATTTTTATCATAAGAAAATTTTCCGAGATTAA
>JAOZSF010000170.1 GCA_029939815.1 bacterium | reverse complement strand
AAACGTCAAATTCCAACCGGCATGACCGGCATAGCCGTTATTACATAGCGCCGGTCGCTTCGCGAGTTTCAAATTTCAAGTCACTTACAAATCCATTCGCCAATCGCTTTAATTAAAAAGCGACCGTCAGTTGAACCGAGTTTTTTGTCAACCGCGCGTTCGGGATGCGGCATCATTCCAAGCACATTTCTTTTTTCATTAAAGATTCCCGCAATGTTTTTTCGCGATCCATTGGGATTTGTTTCATCAGTTACTTCACCATCGGGAGAACAGTAACGAAAAGCGATTCTTCCGTCATTTTCAAGCATATCCAAAACATCTTTTCGCGCGGTGTACTGACCTTCTCCGTGCGCGATAGGAATATTTAAAACCTGATCTTTTTTGCAAAGTGAAGTGAACGGAGAATCAGTCTGTTCAACTTTTATGTTTGTGTACTCACAGATAAAGTCAAGTTTTTTGTTCATGTATAACGCGCCTGGAAGCAAACCGGATTCACATAAGATCTGAAATCCGTTACAAATCCCGATAACGAGTTTTCCTTTTTCGGCGTGCTCGGAAACAACATTCATAACCGGTGACAATCTCGCCACGGCGCCGCACCGCAAATAATCGCCGTAAGAAAATCCGCCTGGAATGATTATGGCATCAAATTCGCCGGGATTAGCGTCTTTATGCCAGATATAATCGACATCACAGTTGATAATATTTTTAGCTGCTGTATAGCAGTCGTAATCACAGTTTGAGCCCGGAAAAACGACTACGCCTATTTTTTTATTTTTCATATTTGTCAAGATTTATAGGATATCGAAACGATACTCTTCAATGTTCGGGTTAACAAAAAGTTTTTTGCACATTTCATCAATTTGCGTTTCCGCTTTTTCTTTATCATCGGTATTCATTTCCAATTCGATAAATTTACCTATTCTAACTGAAGCGAGGCCATCATAACCCATTTGTTTTAATGAGCGTTCGATGGTGGAGCCCTGCGGATCGAGCACACTTTTCTTAAGAGTAACAAAGATTTGAGCTTTCATAAATTTTCCTGTTTAATTATATTATTTAAAAAGTTATTGGTGCATATACAATATCATTATCGTCAATAAATAAATTTTCTTCAACTGTTTTATCAAATGATGAACGTTTGGGCGTTACCGCGATGTCAGGTTTACGATTAGAATTATCCCGTTTAATTTCTGTGGCAAAGAAATCACGAATAAGCTCGTCCTCCATCTTTGAAACAGAATTTCTTTTCAATGGTGATTTCGCGTAATAGGATGAAGTTAATCTGTCCAGATCATCAGGATTAACGACCGAATGTTTAACTTTATCAAGAGCAGTTGAGGAAAGACACTCATAAAGTCCGCTCTCTTCCGGAACGTCATATTTTATCAACAGCGAAGTTTTAAGAATTCTGTTTACGGAATTATCTCCCGGCTGGCATGTTATCGGATAAGTTCTAAAAGCGAAAGTACGGTATCCGTTTATTTTTTTATATCCAACAAATTCAGCAAGTTTAGGAGGATAACGTTTCGCGGTAAAAGCTGTTTCAGCAACATACCTTCGGCAGTAAAGTTTGAAATTTCCACATAGCGGCTGTGCTTCAGCACGAACAGAACAAGATTTAAATACCGCGCCTTTAGGCATCAAAACATAAACCATAACACTCGGCAAAACAGGCGCACCCGGTTCATGAACAACATATTTACAATTTGGACTTTTATATTTGAAGAGTGTCGCGCCGTCTTTTAGCTCGGAAGTAAGTTTAGCCGGATTAAAATAAACGTAAACGTCTTTTTTCAAAGGTGCCGCAAAAAGATTTGCAGCAAGCAGTGTGATAATCAAAATGTATATTTTCATAATAGTTATCCGTCGTAGATCCGCCGAAGGAGGATTATTCGTCGTCATTATTCTCATACGATTCAAGTACATCCGAGATCGTTACTTTCACTCCTCTTTTTTTACCGGAGAGCATAGTTTGCGAAAGACTTGTCGCGTCATTTACGTTTCGTTCAGGTTTCTCGTCCATTGTTTTGCTTGTCAAATCCGGATTTTTGTCCGGGATTGAAATTTCAGGAACAGCGGTGTACGCCGGCAGAGAAGTAACACGTTTTGGCGGTAAAAGTTTTCGTTTCTTTTTAATTTCATTTGCACGGGCTTTTATAGTAATGTTGGTTGCCGCTAAAGCAGCAATATCAGGAAATTCATTTAATTTATTATTTCCCGCAGTTTTTTCTGCTACAATCTTTGTTGATTTAATTATGTTCCCTGCCGCTTTTTCAGATTTCGTTTCAACTGTTTCTTCTTCAACGATCCCGTTCACAAGTTTATCAAGCATTTTATTTTCATCGGGATTAATTAAATCAATAGTTTTTTCTGATTGAACTACCGGTGGTTTATTCTGCTTTTCAAGTTGTTTTTCTAATTTCAGCATGGCGGTCTGCTGTTTTTTTAGAACAACTTTTATTTCACTTAATTCACGGTTTATATCAATTATGTTTTTCCTTAACGGACTTGTCGCCTGATTTACCGAAAGATCATTCTGCTGCAATGACCGCCGCCATGCATCGGCAGCCGTTAACGCGATCAGAAAAATCAGAAAATATAAAAATTTCGGTGTTTTGGTAATCATTTTTTTTGATTATTTTTTTGAAAATACCGGCAGTAACTGTTCACTCAATCTTTGCTGCCGATTGTATATTTCTTTATATAATTTTACGTTTTCTTTGTTCGGTAAATGAACTGTACGTCCGAGTTTAACAAATTTATCAGTCCATTTTTCGATTTTATGTTCACCGTTTTTCGCTGTCTCATAAGCCCATAAAGCTTGTATCGCGGCGCCTACCGCGGCGGCTTCTTCACTTTTCAGAGTTCTGCATTCTGTATTAAAAACATCAGCGCAGATTTGCCGCCAGAGCGGATTTTTGGCTCCCCCGCCTGTTAAACGGATTTGTTTAGGATTTATTTTTTTACTCCGCAAAAGCTCCACTCCGTAATTTATACTCATCGCAGCGCCTTCCATAGCGGCTCTGCAAAAATGAGCGGCTGTAAAGTTCAACGCGGTCAATCCGTACATAACGCCTTTTCCATCGGGAATATTCGGTGTTCTCTCTCCGCTGAAGTAAGGCAAAAGTAACAATCCTTCAGCACCGGGTTTAATTTTCTTCGCGTATTTTCCAAGCTGGTCAGTAGAAATACCGAACGCTGTTTTTACGAGTTCGGTTGAAACAGTACAGTTCATGACACAAAGCAGTGGAAGCCACGCACCTGTGCTGTCGCAAAAAGCGGCGATTTCTCCTGCTTTTTCGTCAATCACCGGTTTGTCTGAATAGGCAAAAATGGTTCCTGAAGTACCGAGGCTCGCGGTAACCACACCTTTTTTCACGTTTCCTGTACCGATAGCTGCCATCATATTATCGCCACCGCCGGTGGAAACAATACATTTTTCAGAAAGTCCGAGAGTTTTCGCGACGCTTGGTTTTAAAGTCCCGATAATTTCGTTTGAGTTTTGAACTTCCGGCAGGCATTTTGAAATATCTTTTTTGTCATCCAAAGCACGAATAGCCTTTTTCGACCACTCCCTTTTCTTTATATCGAATAAAGCTGTTCCGGACGCGTCCCCTGCTTCCATCACGGCTCTGCCTGTCAGCCAATAATTAATGTAATTATGCGGCAAAAGGATTAGAGATAATTTTTTATAATTAGCGGGTTCGTTTTCTTTCAGCCATTTGATTTTCGACGCGGTAAATCCTGGAGGGATACTGTTACCAATTGCTGAAATTGTTCGTTTAAGTCCGCCGAGTTTTTTTATTAAATCCGAAGCTTGTTTTTGAGTAGAAGTATCATTCCACAATTTCGCCCTTCGAATTACATTCCCTTTTTTGTCAAGCGGAACAAAGCCGTGCTGCTGCCCCGAAACGCCGATTCCAAGCACTTGTTCAGGAGAAATTTTTGATGATTTAACAACAGCGCAAATCGTTTTTTTAACGGCCGATATCCAGTCTGCCGGATTTTGTTCCCGCGAACCGTCATTCTTTTCGTAAAGTCTATATTTCTCAACCGCTATTGCACATTCACAACCCGTTGCGACATCCATAAGCACCGCTTTAGTCGATTGAGTCCCGCTGTCAATCCCGATTGTGTAATATTTCTTTTTCATTAATTTATTCAAGATTTTGAACTTGTTCGCGCATTCTTTCGAGTTCTTCTTTCATAATAACCACATGTCCGGAAATTTCGGCGTTATTACATTTATTGCCAATTGTTGTCGTTTCACGAAACATTTCCTGAAGGATAAAATCAAGCCGTTTACCAATAACACCTCCTTTTTTCAAAGTTTTTACAAAAGTGTCGATGTGGGCTTTCAGCCGGATAAGTTCTTCAGTAATATCAACACGCTCAGAAAAAATACCGGTTTCAGTTATAATTCTAACGGGATCAAATTCTACTCCTGTTTGTTTTCTCAACTGCTCAATTCTTTTAGCGATTCTTTCCTGGTAGGACTTCACGACCTGCGGCGCTAATTTTTTAATTGCTCCGACTTTATTATCAATAATTTTAATTCGCGACTTTATGTCTTTAACAAGTGCGGCTCCCTCTTTAGCCCGGGAATCAATATGAGATTTAATTGCTTGGGCGGTGGCTTTCATTAGAGGCGTTTTGAGTTTTTCAACGGAGATATTCTCCTGAGCAATATTATTGCTTGAGATGAAGCGAAGTAATGTGTCAAGATTTCCTTCAGGAGAAAGTCCGGCGCTTTTCGCCAGTTTTTTAAATTCCTCTACCGCTTGGCATATTTGCTTTTTGTCAAATGGAACAGTATCAGTATTTCCCTGAATATATTTAAGAAAAACAGTTATCTGTCCGCGCGAAAGCTGTTTTTTTACAAGTTTACGCACATTATTTTCAAGCACGGAAAATTCGCGAGGGAAATTGCAGCGGATGTCACGCGAACGTCCGTTAACGCTCCGTAACTCAACTTCAATTGTAGCATTCGCTGCGCGGGCTTTCCCTGCGCCATATCCTGTCATCGAACAAATCATTTTGATAATTAAGCTGTAAAGAATTAAAATATAATTATGTTTACGGAAAAGCTGAAAAGGAGTATTTAACCTTAACAACTTAACATCATAAACCAGTTTAATATAGTTTGTGATTATACCATTACAGCCCTTAAAATGCAACTATAAAAGTGTTGCAAAATG
>JAOZSF010000169.1 GCA_029939815.1 bacterium | reverse complement strand
TAACTAATAACTATTAACTACTAAAGCACTCCCTTGCTCTCAAGTACAGCATGGATTTTCAGTGTGTTGTCAAGTAATCTGCTTGCCGACTCATTACGATTAAATGAGTCAATATAGAGAGCAATAAGACGTGATACATCAACAGAAACATACCAGTCTCGGTTTAGAAGTTGCGACTGATTATGTGTCGCGTTCGTTCCGTAAAGTCTGTCAAAAATTCCTTCTTCAAACGCTTTATCAAAATGTTCGATTCCTTCTGTAAAAAGCGGGAAAGTGCAAGCCATGAAAATTCTTTTCGCCCCCATTTGCTTTAAACTTTTCGCAACTTCAAGCATCGATTCTCCCGACGCGATAAGATCATCAACTATAAGCGCGTCTTTACCTTCTACATTCCCGCCGAGGAATTTGTGCTCAATAATAGGATTTTTACCGTCAACAACGCGTGATAAATCTCTTAATTTGTAAAACGCGGTAAGTTCTGCCTGTAATTGTTCAGCAAAATAACGGCATCGTTCCATTCCGCCTAGGTCGGGACTTGTAACGATTAAGTTTTCAGGTCCTGCTTTAAAATTATTTTCAGTATTAACGATTGTTTTTATCTGTTGATAATTCGCGTGCAGATTTTCAAAATCACAATTTGGAATCGCATTCTGAACATGTGAATTATGAGCGTCGATTGTCATTATGTTTACTGCCCCCATTGCAACAAGTTCCTGCAAAGCCATTGCGCAATCCAGGGATTCGCGACCCGAAACTTTATGCTGCCTGCTTTCGTAAAGCAATGGGAGTATGACATTGTTTCTATATCCCAGACCTCTTGTAGCCGAGATAAGTCTTTTGAGATCCTGATAATGCTCATCGGGGCTCATAGAAACGCCGACACCGTTTCTGTTGTAGCCAACGCCGCAATTACCGATATCAGTAATAAAATAAAGCTCAAAACCGCGGATAGACTCATTTATAACAGCTTTGCCTTCTCCGTTGCCGAATCTCGGCATATCGCAATCAATTATATAAGATTCTCTCAAAAATCCCGGACAATCCTCAAATCTGGGATATATCTTCACAAGCTCTTTACGTTGAACTACAAGCTGAGCATCAATTTTCTCAGCAATGTCGCGCCCGCCGGGCGTTGCCATAATTCCAATTGGCGCAAAAGGCAATTGAGAAAAATCATTACACATTCTTCGTGATCGCGGCGCTGAAATATTCATAGTTTTGTGTTTGACGTTGAATATTATTATATTATTATTGCATTAAGGATATTTTCCAACCTTCCAACCGATATTACTGCTCCTGCTGTGCCGTTTCAGTAACTCTCAATGTTTTTGCTCCCTGCATCAACCATGATTGAATAAGCAACCCGGCTTCCTGCTGAAACAATTTTTTCTTCAATTCATCTTCTTCACTGTACATTAGAGAAATATCCGCATCATAATAGTCGATAGGACATGCAAGCATATAACCGGAAATAAAAGGAATGACTACAGATGAATTTTTCGGGAACGCAAATAATCTCGATACAATTTCAGCCGGACAACCAACTTTCTGAATTCCGGAATTCCTGTCAAGAGGATTTGTAACTTCGGGTTTATAACCTAAAGATTCAGCAGCAGCCACAAAATCTTTTTTCGATTTTAATAAACGCTGACGCAACTGTTCGGCTGCCTGTCTTGCTGCCATAAGCGCTCTGCGTCTGATAATTTCTTCTTCAACAAGCAGCTTCACTCCCTTCTCTTCAAGTTCCGGCAGATAAGTATCTCTTTTATCTTTTAATACGTACATTAAATAACTGTTGTCCGGTAATTGAACCAAATCACTGACCGTGCCTTCGTCAGCGGAAAGCGCCGCGCGGATAATTTCGTAACTGTTGCTAATTCCCGGAATTTGATCTTCTAAAGTTACCCAGCCTGTATCTGCTGCCTGAATTTTCAATTTCTTCGCGTTATCATGAAAAGCTTTGATTTTTTTGGCTGAATCTCTGGAGAATGCGTCTCCCATTGCAAAATACAACTGTTCAAGCTTATCATAAGCAGTTTCGAGAGCACGTTGCTTGGTCAATTCTTTCTTTATTTCGGCTTTTACAGCTTCAAACGGTTTGTATTCGCTCACTTTTTCTGATGATACAACATCATTTGTGATTACAAACTGATCTTTATTATCATCATAATATTCCTGTAACTCCGCTTCCTCAAGAACAATCTTTTCAGGATCGGCTTTTACAATTGCATAGGCAATATCAACCTGTTGCGGCACACGGAAATTTTCCTGATTAGTATAGAAAAACTCTTCAATTTCATTGGTTGAAACTATTTGCCCTTTTGAAAAATCTTTATAGTAAAACGGCACATAAGCAATTTTTATTAACGTGTTTTCAATATCATAAGTCTGCTGTAAATCATCGTCAGTAATAATTGCCGCGGAACTCAAATAACGTTTAACTTTTTCAATCATAAGCTCCTCGCGAATGTGATTTTCAAATTCACGCGGGGTCATTGTTCCACCAATTTTATGCACAAAATTGTTGTAGGCCGTCGGATTAAACGAACCTACTTTTCCGAATATAAGTTTCTCGATAGCTTGTCTGATTTCTTGTTTGCCGACAGTAATCCCGTCTTTCTCCGCCTGATTAATTTCAACAATTCTACGCCACCCTTCCTGCTTTAAAGTTTCCGCGTTAGGCATAAGTTCAGCCGGATATCTCAGAAAAACTTTTAGATAGATTATAACTCCTCTTATTGCCTGATTAAGATCTTCCTGAGTTATTATTTTATTGCCTATTTTACCTACCGGTTCTGCCTGTCTTGACTGAGAAAACACTTTCCCTCCGCGACCGTAAAACCAAACAAAGGTTACAATAATTACAACGAGAATGACCCATAAAATCGGGCGCTGTCTTTTTCTGAAAATGTGTAACATAGTTACTCCGTATTATTACATTTAATTAATTAATTTGTTAACTGCACAATCCCGCTCTTCGGGCATACTCAAAAATCCCGCCCGCGTCAACTACATCTTTCGCGGCACCAAGCGGTAACGTTTTGTAAGTCTTATTCGTTGTTTTATTTACAACAGTATTTTCTTCGATATTTATTTCCGCTTCATCGCCTGTGCTAAAAACATCACACAATCTGTCTCGTACTTCCAAAGGATAAACTTCTCCGGTCGCAACGCAATTCCGAAAAAAAATTCTCGCAAATGATTCAGCTATTACCGCGTCAACTCCGGCAGCGCCAAGTGCTACCGGTGCATGCTCACGTGACGAACCACATCCGAAATTTCTTCCGGCTATTAAAATCGCGTATTCAGCTTTGTTCTCACCCGGTTTCATGAACGGCTGATAAGAATCCGGTAATCCTGCTAAAGCATGTGAACCGAGTTCATCATATTCTTCCGGGATTGTCGGTACAAGATTCAAAAAATTTGCCGGGATGATTTGATCGGTATCAATATCATCTTTCAGTACATATACTTTTCCTTTTATTATACTCATTATTCAAATTTAAAAGTTAAGTTACTAAAGTCTAAAAATTATTATTTATAATCACTTGAATATGACTGTGCGATAATACGCATGCTGAAAGTCCGCCAAAGGAGGGTCGAATATCCGCCGAAGGATGATTATTTCATTGCATAATTCACCATTCATAATTCATAATTCGTAATTATACATATTTTCTCGGGTCGGTTATCACTCCCGTTATCGCTGATGCGGCTGTCGTATAAGGTGACGCAAGATATACCTGCGAATCCTTCGACCCCATTCTGCCTACAAAATTACGGTTTGTCGTCGATACCACTACTTCTTCGCCGTGTGTTCTGCCAAATGTGTCTATCGGCCCTCCCAAACACGCCGCGCAGCTCGGAGGAGCAATCGGCTGACATCCCGCGTCTTCAAAAATCTGCCTGAGCGATTTGCCGTTAATCTTTTCCGTTACTAACTGCTGTTCAACTTCAACTGTCGCCGGAACAATAAAAGTATCAATCGAAACTTTATTATTCTCAAGCACTTTCGCTCCCGCAATAAAATCAGTGATTTTTCCGCCTGTGCAGGAACCGATATACGCGCGGTCAAGTTTCACATCAGAGCAGTCAGCCGCCGGAGCGTAATTTCCGGGGGAATGAGGTTTTGCGACACAGGGAACTATATCACTTCCTTTAATCACAAGTTCCGAATAATATTCCGCGTCAGCGTCACTTTGAAATTCTTGAAATGGTTTATCTGTTCGTGCTCTGACGTATTCACGAGTTTTTTCATCAACATTCATTATCCCGTTCTTCCCGCCAGCTTCAATTGCCATATTACAAATTGTCATTCTTTCTTCCATTGACAACGCGTCAATTCCCGAACCGACAAATTCCATCGCGCGATAAGTTGCTCCGTCAAAACCGATTTCACCTATAATTCTGAGAATAACGTCTTTCGCCATAACGCCTTCACCGATTTCACCGTCAATGACAAATCGCATTGTCGGCGGAACTTTCAGCAAAGCTTTTCCTGTTCCCATTACAAATCCGGCATCGGTGTTCCCTATTCCTGATGAAAACTCACCGAACGCGCCTGACGTGCAGGTATGTGAATCTGTGCCGAGTAAAACTTCGCCCGGGCGATTATGACCTTCCTGTGCGAGAGTAACGTGGCAAACGCCTGTGTAAGTATCTGTTCCCGGCTCATAGAAATATTTAATATTCTGTTTTTTCGCAAATGCGCGAAGTGTGTCAATATTTCTATGACAAAGTTCGTCTTTCGTGAAAATATAATGATCAGGCACAAGAACAATTTTCTCATTATCAAACACTTTCGCGTCTTTACCGAATTCTCTTTCAAAAATACCTATTGTTCCCGGTCCGCAAACATCGTGTGTCATAAGCACATCAACATCTACCCAGATATTTTCGCCTGGAGTTGCCTTGTCTATCCCTGCATGATTTGCCAGGATTTTTTCTGTTATAGTCTGTCCCATAAAAAATTTATGTTGTTATTTTGTTATAATTGTTTTATAGCATTGCATCGTCAAGTCCGGCAATTAACTACAAAATTTTAATATTCTCTCTATTAAAATAGTATGATATTTTACACTTTGTCGCTTTAAAAGTCAAAGGCAAATAAAATATCAGACACTATTTTTACCGATTTCCACCGATTTAACTCGCTAAAATACATATTTAACCACGTGAGATTCTTATCCTATACTATTTTAAAATATGCCGCTAAGACA
>JAOZSF010000168.1 GCA_029939815.1 bacterium | reverse complement strand
CTAAAAAATTGTGCATGTTCGGATGAGATGTTTTTGAACATGATTCATCAAACTTCTCAAGCATCTCTTTTTGCTCCCTGGTAAGACTCGTTGGTGTTTCAACATTTACACGTACAAACTGGTCTCCGGTATAACCATGCAAATCACAAATCCCCTTTTTCTTCATGCGGAAAAGTTTTCCCGATTGCGTTCCGGAAGGAATTTTCAACACAACCGGACCATGAACTGTAGGGACTTCTATTTGACATCCAAGCGCTGCCTGTGGAAAAGAGATTGGCACTTCACAAATAACATTATTACCTTCGCGATGAAAGATTTCATGTTCACTGACGTGAATTATGACATAAAGATCTCCGGCGGGAGCACCAAGAGTTCCTGCTTCACCTTCACCTGAAATCTTCAAACGGGAGCCGTTATCAACTCCGGCAGGGATTTTAATTTTCAATTTTTTCTTTTGGCGAATTCTTCCTGTTCCGTGGCAATCACCGCATGGTTTTTCGATAACTACACCTGTTCCTTTACAAATCGGGCACGCTTGTGCTACAGAGAAAAAACCGCGGGCAACATGTACTTGTCCATGCCCGCCGCAATGTCTGCAGGTTGTCGGTTTACATCCTTCCTGCGCACCGGTGCCGTGACATTTTTTACACACTTCCGGCTTAGTTATCTCAATTTGCTTTTCTGTCCCGCTAACAGATTCCATAAAATCTATCTGAACTTCTACACGAAGGTTCGAACCTATTTGACCACCGGTACGTGTTCGCCTTGTTCCACCGCCACCGCCGCCAAAAAGAGTTTCGAAAATACTACCGCCGCCACCGCCGCCGCCGCCGCGGCCGCCGCCGAAAAAACTTTCAAATATATCGCCGAATTCATCAGCATGGGAAAAATTATTCCATTGAAATCCTCCGGCGCCAAATTGTTGTTTAACTCCTTCCGCACCATACTGATCATACATTCTTCGTTTATTTTCATCGCTTAATACTTCATAAGCTTCGGAAACTTTCTTGAACATTTCTTCCGCGTGTTTATCTCCCTGGTTTTTATCCGGGTGATATTTCAGCGCTTTTTTGCGATATGCTTTTTTTATTTCATCAACCGTAGCTGTTTTAGAAATTTTTAATAATTTATAATAATCTTCCTGAGACATCTTTTAAGATTGGATTACTGGATTACTGGATTACTGGATTACTGGATTACCGATTACGCGGTAGCGCCCCGCGGATGCCGGGGCCGTACTCCATTGCATAAAGTGCAATTCGTGCGTTAGCATGACTCAGGTTCCGCGGCAACAACAACACGTGCCGGTCTGAGTATTTTATCACGATACTTATATCCTTTTTGGATTTCCTGAATTACCGTTCCGGGTTTATGTTCATCGGAAGGTATTTTCTGCATTGCGTCATGAATATTCGGGTCAAATTCGCTATTTTCAGATTTAATAGGTTTTACCTCATGCCTTTGAAGCAATTTCATTAGCTGATTGTAAATCATCTCTATCCCCTGAACAATGACTTTCGGGTCGTTCTCGTTTTTATCCGCTTCAATCACGCGCTCGAAATTATCGGTTATTTCGAGTAGTTCATAGAAGACGTCTCTTGAACCGTATTTAATCAATTCGCTTCTTTCTTTAGCGACTCTTTTCCTGAAATTTTCGAGTTCGGCGAGTGTATACAGGTATTTTTGTTTCCATTTTTCACACTCATCAATTTTTTCTTCTGTTTCATCAGCAGCCTGATTATCCGAAACGGTTTCTTCGTTTTGAGTTTCCATTTCATCCCATTCATTTTCTTTTTTTTCTTTTTTCTTCATAATAACAAAATTACTTTATTAAATTTTTATTTTCTTTTTAACAGAGAACGGTAACGTGCTCTGTGAATTAATTGCTCAATACAATTCTCTTCCGCATTTTCTTTTCCATTGAATTTAATCCCAAGAGAAATAGACGGTTTGTTGTTTCCGTGAAAGTCAGATCCTACCGTAGCAACAATGTCATACAAATACGCGTATCCGAGAAAACTCTGCGTTTCGTTCCATCTGCTTGAAGCGGTAATAACTTCAATTCCCTGTAATCCGTAATTTACAAGTTCCTCAAGAATCCCTCTGAAAACATCTTCATCATTTATTCTGAGTGAAACAGGATGCGCAAGTACCGGAACACCTCCTGCTTCCAATATCATTTTTATCGCGTTTTCAGGCGTAGGAAGAGTTCTTGATACATAAGCGGGAGCTCCCTTTGCCAAATACCGGGCAAAAGCTTCCTGCATATCTCTCACGTATTGTTTTTTCATCAACACCATCGCAATATGCGGTCGTCCAATCACATTATTCCCTGCGATTTCTGCGACTTCATCGAGGGTTATATCGCATCCCAATTCCTGCAATTTCTGAATAATTTTAGGATTCCTAATATTTCTGTTATCACGAATTTCTTCAAGGTGACTCAATGCGTTTTCCGTTTGCTTATCCCAAAACGGAAAGTATCCCAGTATGTGCATCGCCCCGTTTACATTACCGTTTGACGGAACTGTATATTTCGCGCTGATTTCCAATCCGGCAATAGCTTTTATATCGTGATTTTCTGCACATGCTAGAAACTCATCATTCCCTTCAACAGAATCATGGTCGGTCAGCGAAATAACTTTCACTCCTTTTAACGCGGCCGCCTCAACGATCTGCGCTGGTGTAAAAGTGCCGTCTGAAAAAGTGCTGTGTATATGAAGGTCTATCATATTGGCAATAAATCCGCCTATTTCTTATTGTTTAAATTTAGAAGAAAGAATAAAAATCCATTTCTTATATGCAGGACTTTTATGCGGGGTTTACAGATTCGTAATCTGCTGCTTCGATGTCGCCATGCATACTTTTGTTTTGCTCTTCTGATAATTTCGCGTCTTCATTGCCATTATCTCTAAGCAATTTCTGCAGACGCCGCCTTCCGGCGGTGAGACGGGCTACTTCAATTCGTATATCCCGCAATAGATCTAATCCGAACGCTTCGTGAACACGTTTTCTTACCGCAAGCTGAAGCTCTGTTACAACTGAAGCCACCGGTTGATTATCATTTAAATAAACTCGCGCGATAACATTTACTTTTTTATGATCTTCTTCCGTTGTTACCGAAGCGTGATTTACAGGTTCATAAGCTTTTATAATTGCTTTCACAAAATTATTCAGTGTCGCTGTCTCAATTACAACAGGCCCCTCCGCTGTGTGATATACCAGCGGCTCGTCTTTCTTTCTGGTTCGTAGCTTTGCAAGCAGAACAATAAGAGGTATAAGAATAAGAATCGTTGCAAGAATTCTTATACTGTCTCCTCCTGTCACTTTTTCTATTTCAATTATATAACTGTTAAAATGTTCTTCTAATGAAGGATAAAGATTAAGTGCGTATAAAACTATACCAACTCCTATCGAAGAGACCCATAATATCAGGTAACAAAATTTTGAAATAAATTTCCACATACTTTTTTCTTATATCTTTGACATTAACTCATCAACAAAATGCGTCGAATAACGCGTACCGCGAACAAATGACGGATGCTTTACTAAATTATACTGAAAAGGTATCGTCGTCTTCACTCCCTCAATTTGAAACTCGTTCAACGCGCGAAGCATCCTGCGAATTGCCGACATTCTGTCCCTTCCGTGAACCATCAGTTTTGTGATCATAGAGTCGTAATTCGGCGGAATTTTATATCCCTGATAAGCTGCTCCGTCAATTCGAACTCCGGGTCCGCCTGCAGGAATATATTTTGTTATTGTTCCGGGGGACGGCATAAAATTCTTGTCAGGATCTTCCGCGTTTATACGGCACTCAATCGTCCATCCCTCAATCTTTATATCTTCCTGTTTTAATTCAAGCGGTTCTCCGGCAGCAATAGAAATCTGCTGACGGATAATGTCAATTCCCGTCGCAAGTTCGGTTACACTGTGTTCAACCTGCACACGTGTATTCATTTCCATGAAATAAAAATTTTTCTCTTTGTCAACAAGAAATTCTACTGTTCCGGCACTGGAATATTTTGACTCACGGGCTAATTTACAAGCAGCATCTCCCATTTCTTTTCTCATCTTTTCATCTACAACCGGCGAAGGTGATTCTTCGATAAGTTTTTGATGCCGACGCTGCATTGTACAATCTCTTTCTCCAAGATGAACTACATTGCCGTGTTCATCAGCAAGGATTTGTACTTCAACGTGACGCGGATCAAGTACATACTTTTCTATATAAACATCAGGATTGCCAAAACACGCTTCTGCTTCTGCTCGGGCAGTGTTAAAAGCATTTTGAAGACTGATTTCAGTGTGAACAACACGCATACCGCGACCTCCGCCGCCGGCTGACGCTTTTACTATCAGCGGATAACCCGCTTTTTTTGCTAATGCCTGGGCTTCTTCAATTGTTTCCACAACGCCTTCGCTTCCCGGAACAGTAGGAACACCGCATCTTTCAGCAAGTTCGCGAGCATTCGCTTTATCTCCCATCTGATCTATAGATTCGTGAGTCGGTCCGATGAATTTTATATTGCATGATTCACAAACTTCGGCAAAATGAGAGTTTTCCGCTAAAAATCCATACCCGGGATGAATCGCTTCAGCATCTGAAATTTCACACGCTGCTATTATTCTCGGAATATTAAGGTAACTCTCACTCGCAGGTGCTTTACCTATACAATAAGCTTCATCAGCATATTGAACATGCAAAGACTCCCTGTCCGCTTCACTGTAAACTGCAACTGTACGAATCCCCATTTCGTGACACGCACGAATTATTCTTAAGGCTATTTCGCCTCTATTTGCAATAAGTATTTTTTGAAACATAATATTTATGTTTGAGTTGTGGTAATGTTATTACCAAATATGATTTATGTTAAATCTTCAGCCAAATTATGCAGGACGCACTTTGAAAAGTGCCTGACCAAATTCCACCGGCTGACCATTCTGGACACACACCTGTTCGATTGTTCCGCTCACTTCCGCTTTGATTTCATTCATTATTTTCATCGCCTCAACAATACACACAGTTGTGTCCGGTCCTACTGACTGACCAACCTGAATGTAGGGCTCGCTGTCAGGACTTGCCGCGGTATAAAAAGTACCAACCATCGGCGACTCAATTGTAATGAAATTACTGTCTTCTGCAGGCGGTGATGCAGGAGCTGCTTCTACAGGCGCAGCAGCAGCAGGCGCAGCAGCAACAGGTGCCGGAGCAACAGGCGCAGGCGCATGGA
>JAOZSF010000167.1 GCA_029939815.1 bacterium | reverse complement strand
TAAAGTTCACCTCGGCGTTGGCGGGGGTATAAAGGTCAATCGACATTTTTTGTCGAAGAGGTTAATTCTAAAAATTGAGTCTTTAATATATTGTTAAAATGGCAAGCAATTTATTACGTTTGCAATGTAGTCAACTTGCTGTTCTTTAAGTAAAAATAAGCTAAGTTCATTTTCATCGTGAAATCCATTAATTTTCGATTTATATTTTTGAGCAATACCTATATTTTCAATTTCCTTTTTTCTTGCTTTGCTTATTTCTAAATATTCTAATTCTTTATCTATTCCTAAAAATTTTCTCTCAAGCAAATTTGCTGCAATTCCTGTTGTACTGCTTCCGGCAAAAGGGTCTAATACCCATGCGTCTTTTTTGGTTGATGCTAAAATTAATCTTGTTAGTAGTGCCAAAGGTTTTTGTGTCGGGTGTTTTCCGCAACTTTTTTCCCATTTGGCTATTGCCGGTAACTTCCACACATCTTTCATCTGCTTATTATCATTTAATTGTTTCATTAAATCATAATTAAAATAATGAGGCGTTTTTTCTTCTTTTCTTGCCCAGATAATCTGTTCTGTTGAATGAGTGAAATAACGACAAGAAAAATTTGGTGGTGGATTTGTTTTCTCCCAAGTAACTATATTTAAAATTTTAAATCCCAATTCTACCAAAATCTGTCCTACGCTAAAAATATTATGCGATGTTCCACTTATCCAAATAGTGGCATTTTTTTTCATTTTATTTCGAACTAATGCCAACCATTTTCGATTAAAATTATTTATTTCATCAAAACCATAAGATTTATCCCATTTGCCTTTATTTACACTTGTAATTTTGCCGTTTTTAATAGTCAAACCATCATTTGACAAAAAATACGGTGGATCAGCAAAAATCATATCAAATTCAAACTCAAATTTAGGCAATACTTCAAAAACATCTTCATTTAAAAGCGTAAAGTTCTTATCCCGAGATTTGAAGTATGGTTTAATCATTATACAAGTTCTTTTCTTACAATTTTTATAAAATCTTTTATTGATGTTAAATTATAAAGTTTAGGAATTGCATTAAATGCTTCATTTAATTTGTTTTTTGCTGAAAACCAACCCCGCCCATCTGTAATCCATACAAATTCAAATCCATCATATTGATTTATTTTAGGCGTGATATCTGCATAAGCACGAGCCGTTTCATTTAATTTTGAACCACCGCCATTGTAATAATTCACTTCTATTAGATATGTCTTTTTTTTTGTTTTTATTGTAAAATCAAATCGTTTAATATCTTTTCCCAAGCTTTTTAATGCCGGAAAAGTATCACTTTTAGTTTCCGTTTCAAACGGTATTTTATTTTCATTAAATATTGCGGCGATTAAATTCTCCATATTTTTACCACCTCTATTTTTTCTGGCATTTGTATCAAGACCAACTTCAATGCCGAACACATAATCAACTAAATTTTTTATGCTTTTATTTTTAAAAACTTCGATTAATCCTGTTTCGTTAATATATTCAATAATTTTATTTTCATTTTCAAAATAACTATTTAAATATACAACTTTTCCATTTGGATTTATGACTTCTTTATTATCTCTTACAGCAATCAATATTTTTAAGACAGAAAAGCAACTTTTGTTTTCTTTATATAATTCCTTTACCGCATGTGGAATATCTTTTTTCCCAATTAGATAATTTAATTGATTTAATTTAATTGATATTTTATCAACGTTGCTTAAAACCTTTTCAAAATCGACAAAAGAATCTAAAGTTGAATTTGTTCTGCCTAACTGCTTCATAAAATCATTAAATTGCATTATAAACTCCTTGATTTAAAATTAGCAGTTCTGTTAATTGTCCTCTTTTATTTGGATTAGCGTTTATACTTCTTTTTGCTAACACTCTATTTATTTGATATTTTTCAAATAAATCATCAAAGAAATTATCGTTTGGATTTTTGCCTTTCACATCTGAATTACTCAATATCCATTTGCAATTGATGAAATCTAACTTATCACAAAATTCTTTTAATCTAATTTGCTCATTATCATCAAATTCATCTTTTGTATAAGCGGTAAAACTTGATGTTTCTGATAATGGTTTATACGGTGGATCAAAGTAAAACAAAGAATCTTTACTTGCATAATTTATTGTTTTTTCAAAATCTCCTGATAATATTTCAACTTTTTGCAATAATTTAGAAACAGCCAAAAGATTAGTTTCGTTACATATCATCGGGTTTTTATAGCTGCCGACCGGAACATTAAATCCATTTTTTCTGTTTACTCTATATAAGCCATTAAAACAAGTGCGGTTTAGAAAAATAAACAAAGCTGTTTGTTTTGTTTGTTCGGGTTTTCGTGCATTAAAAAGTTCTCTTTTTTTGTAATAATATTCTTTCTTTTCTTCTGTTTTTTCTGATAAAGAATGATATTCTTTTTCAAAAGTTTTAAGAATTAAAACTAAATCGGTAACATTTTCTTTTATTGTTTTGTATGAATTTATTAAATCTTTATTTATATCGTTTATAACTGCTGATTTTAAATTGGGGAAATTGTTTAAAACCCAAAACAATACAGCTCCGCTTCCGACAAATGGCTCAATAAAGGAAAATTCATCATTCTTTTTATATGGAAATTTGGCCTCAATTTCGTTTAATAACTGAGTTTTGCCTCCTGCCCATTTTAAAAACGGTTTTGCTTGTTTTATTTTCATTTATTTTTTTCGCTAATTATTGTTGAATTCAATCGACATTTTTTGTCGATAGAAAATTTTTTATTTTTTTTCATAAAAAATTTTTCCAATTCTATCAATATGTTCTTTAAGCTTCTGATTTTTAATATCACTATACTGCTGCAATTCAATTTTGTTCGGAATATCTAAATCATCAAAATCCAAAAGAATTTTAGAAATAATAAATCTATTTATTTTTTCACCAAAAGCAACTAAATCTATATCACTTCTCTCGTTGAAATTCCCTTTAGCTCTTGAACCGTAAAGTTTGACTAATTCTATTTCCGGGTATTTTTCAAAAATATCCGAGATAAGATTTTTCCATTTCTGATTTATACCGGTTTCAGTCATTCTTCATCAATTTCTTTTAAGAATTCAGAGTAAAGTTCATTTAGCAAAAGTAAATATTGATTTTTGATAGTCAAAATAATCTCTTCAAATTTACTGAAATCATAAGTATGACTCATTAAATTTCTATCACCAATCATCTTCAGCCACAATTCCGCGCTATTCAAATATTTAGCTTCATAAGCCGTTTTAACAACTGTTTTAGGAGAAATCTTACTTAGAATAATTCCATCATTTTCCAATTTATCTTTCAAAGTTTTCCACGCCAATTCAAAAGTATATTCAAATCTTTGAATAAGCCCTTCTTTTTCCAACTGATTAAATTCACTTATGTCCTTCTCTAACGCTTCTTTCAGTAATAAGAAAGCGCGTTGGAAATTTTGAAATCTTTGTTTCCATCTTATGTCTTTATTTTTCATAATGGCTTAAGTATAATCAACTTCTTTAATATCTTTTTCTTTTCTAAGAATTTCCACACGTTCTCTGATTTTATCTTTTACTTCCATAAAATCTTTTATGGCGGCAATTGTAAGCTCCGGCATCGTTTTATCGGAAGTTTTTAAAAGCACATTTCCAAGCGAAAATAATCTAAGAAAAAACGGCTGAACAATTGAATAATCACGTATTCTGTAAAGCTCAATCTCTTCAAAATTTTTCGTGAAAATTCCGGTTGTAACTCTCATGCGCTCACTTGTGAGTTCATAATTATAGGAATTTACGGTGAGCCATTTTTTTAAAGCGTAACCGATTGGCAAAAAGACCAAAAGAAAGATCCAGTCCCAGTGGAAAGAAAAAATTATTATCGCTAAAGCTACAATTCCTGACAGGAGATACGCGTTAAAATTAATAAGTTGTGATGGTTTTCCATTCCACAAGATTTCTTCATTTTCGCTCATAATTTTTCTCCTTTTTTACGGACTAAACGGACATCGGCAATTCCCGCCCCGAGAAAATTCGGGGCGGGATACCGATTACCGAATAACACACCCCGTCGCTTCGCGCCACCCCTCTCAAGAGGGGAATTTACCGAATACCGATTACTGAATACCATTCCGGTTTCCCCGGAAATCAACATTAAAAAATGTTGATTATTTCTTCAGCCAGCTCATCATGTCGCGAAGTTTTCCGCCGACTTTTTCGATGAGATGTTCTTTTTCATTGTTACGAAGCGCGTTAAGAACAGGTTTGTTAACCTGATTTTCCAACAGCCATTCACGCGCGAAAGAACCGTCCTGAATATCAGAAAGAATTTCGAACATAGTGTCTTTAGTATCTTCAGTAATAATTTCCGGTCCACGTGTTACGTCGCCGTATTCCGCAGTATTGGAAATTGAGTCCCGCATTCCCGCGATACCTTTTTCGTACATAAGATCAACAATAAGTTTCAGTTCGTGCATACATTCAAAGTAAGCGATTTCCGGCTGATAACCTGCTTCAACAAGGGTTTCAAATCCTGCTTTAACAAGGGCTGTGCATCCACCGCAAAGAACTGCCTGTTCACCGAAGAGGTCTGTTTCAGTTTCTTCTTTAAAAGTTGTTTCAAGAACGCCGGCACGTGTTCCACCAATTCCTTTTGAATAAGCAAGAGCAGTTTCTTTGGCTTTGCCGCTTGCGTCCTGATAGATTGCGATTAAGTTTGGCACTCCGCCGCCTTCAACATAAACGCTGCGAACAAGGTGTCCGGGACCTTTAGGAGCAATCATAATCACATCCACTTCCGCCGGAGGAACGATTTGTCCGTAATGGATATTAAATCCGTGAGAAAAGACAAGAGTTTTCCCCGCTTTCATTGCTTTTGCGACAGCGTTTTTGTAAATAATAGCCTGAGTTTCATCGGGAGCAAGCATCTGAATAACATCAGCTTTTTCAGCGAGCTCTTCAGCAGTAACAGGTTCGAACCCGTGTTCTTTTGCGAGGTCATAATTAGGTGTTCCCGGAAGTTCGGAAATAATTACGTTAACACCGCTGTCGCGAAGGTTTTGCGCCTGTGCGTGCCCTTGTGATCCGTAGCCGATAATTCCAACGGTTTTTCCGTCAAGAATTTTTAAGTCAGCGTCTTTTTCATAATACATCTTAGCCATTTTTTGTCTCCATTTTTTATTATGCGGATTTCCCGCAGTTTTATTTATTGTTTTTTTAGTCTTTTTATTTATATTTGTAATCCGTTATCCGT
>JAOZSF010000166.1 GCA_029939815.1 bacterium | reverse complement strand
CCCATGCGCCGAGTTTCCGTAATTTCTCTGCTTTTTCAAAAATAATTTTTGGAGTGTCCGGACGGAGGAATACGCCAACATTTTCATCATATAAAACGCGGCATCCTTCAGCAATAACGCGTGAGTTGAGTAATTGTTCCGCGGTATGTGTTTTAGAAAACTCATCTAACGAAGGATAGTTTTCATCAAAGTGCGCGTGAGTGTCTATCCGGGGTAGAGTTGAGCAAAGTTCACGAATTTGTGTCATGGGATGTTAAGTTATTAGTTATTAGTTATTAGTTATCGGTATTCGGTATTCGGTATTCGGTATTCGGTATTCGGTATTCGATGTTCGGATTAATGGATTGAATGACAATTTACTCCGCTGCGCTTCGTGATATTTTTGTGTTGGACGTACAATTTTTTCTACCAACTACCAAATATGAAGACGCAAAGTATTGCGTCTATGCCTGCTACCAAAGTGCCAGTGGTTCTTTATTTACTTCCCATCCGCCCTGTGTTTTTATCAAGCTTTCACCGACTTTATGGTTTGGTGATTTGCTGCTTGCGGGCCAGTTCGGCCATTTCTTTTTACTTGGACCGTAAACTACTTCATCAGCGAGCCGGCCCTGCGGGTCAATTATCATAAGTTCATCACCGCGATTTCCAAGATTCAATCTACCCGCGAGTTTCCCGTATTCAAACAATCTCAAGTAAGGATTTTGCGCGTAAGGATGTTTTCTGAAAATATCTGCCGTATGACAAAAGACCAGGATTTCATCAGGAGCCAGCGGAACATCTTTCTTAATTCTAAAAGTTCCGCCTTCATCGCCATCAGAAAAAGTATAGCCCTTTAGATTTATATTTTGTGCACTTTCATTTTTTACGACAAACCATTCTCCGGCTTGCTCCACATCACGGTCACCGGGAAGCATATACGCAAATTCGACTAATTTAACGGCACCCGGACGAAGCGGAGTACTCAACGTTACCGGAGCGAACGCGCCGGGTTTCTGTTTAATTTGTTCGATACATTTAACTGCATGAGTTTTATAAACTTTTTTCTTTTTTAGAAAATTTATTACGGCGTCACGGGTTGAAATATCGGTATCAACTGTCACAGAATTTTTTCTTTCAAGAATTGAACGAAGTTTGTTAAATCGTCCTCCACCACTTGCTGCGACATAACTGTTAAAGGCAACTTTGTACCGTTTCCCCTGCTCAAGCGGTTTTCCTCGTGAGTTTCTTAGAGATATAATTCGTTCTCCCGACAGGCTTTCCGGATCGATTTTAGCTTTCAAGCCGTAAGGGAAGAGAAAACTTGTTTCCCCCCATTCTTCAAGAATCGAGTCAAAAATTCCTGCGATTTCATTTGGAGTAAGTTCAGCAGTTACGATAAAATTTTCGTACGGCACAATTTTATAGATCATTCCTATTGTAATATTTCCATTGCTTATAATCTGAGGACACGAAAACGCGCCGTGAAAAACTATTCCCGCGCCTGAGGCATCAGCAATAGCTTCTGAAATCAAAGTTTGTTCCGGCGACTCCTCTAAATTTTCATTTGGTCCGCCGAGTTTACCGATAATTTTGGCGATGATTTGTGTTTTATTTGCTTCTGCTTCATAGATTGCTTTTTCAACTGACGGGATTATATTTATTTTGAAATTTTCTTCCGGCTCAGCAGGGATTAATTTAGCATATTTTTTCAGTATGGAGCTTGATTCAGTATCATAAATCAAGTGAAGTTCGCCAAGGTTGATTCCGTGATACCCCGCCTGTGTAAATAAAACTTTATTAAATGTCATGCTTGGAATCATGACGTGTGTATGACCACCAATCACAACATCAATATCGCTAAACATATCAATAACTTCCTGAAGCGGTTCTTCAAGTTCGTTTGCTTCGGGATCGAGACCTGTATGAGCCATTAAAATTATTACATCCGGATTTTCGGCACGAACTTTCGGCATAACTCGAAGCAAAGCATTTAAAGGTTGTTCAACGACGATATTTTTTATAAGTTTTTGTCTTGACCAGAAAGGGATATTCGGATGAGTAATACCTACAAAGGCGATTTTCACGCCATTTATTTTACGAATCACATAAGGTTTTACCGGAGCAAGCGGGGAAGGATTTCCGCCATCCCAGTGACAATTGGCGCATAAAACTGCGCCGGAAAAATTTTTAATATTTTTTGCCAAAGTATTAATTCCCCAATCAAATTCATGATTCCCGATATTCCAGACTGAATATTTTTCCGAGTTCATCCATTCGATTACCGGCTCTCCCTGTTTAAGATAACTTGTCACTGAGCCTTGATAAGTATCCCCGTTATCAACGAGAATAGCGTTTGGATATTTTATTTTTTGCTGATGAAGGATTTTAGACAATTGAATTATTCCGCCGACATTTTTATTTCCTTCATAATCAATAACCGGCAGAAAATTACCATGCAGATCGGTTGTATATAAAACAGTAATATCAACAATTTCTGCTGACAGAGAAATTGCTGTAAGTAACAGTAACGCGATAATTATTTTTTTCATTTTCTGCTCCGTATTCTAATGATAATGTGAGTAGATTAAATTTGTACCAACGCGGATTTCAAGATCATAATTTACATAATATTCGCCGTGGGAATATGATGTACCGGCTTTTGTGCTTTTGGTATAATTAACAATATCAGATAAAATAACAATATTTGTTGAGAGGGAATTCAGTTCAATTTCTTCCGTTATAGATTTTGAAGTTTCTAATTTAAAAACATTCTGCCCGCTGACTCCCCTGTTATAATCTTTATTATTTTGACTGATTTTTCGATTAGTTTCTTTATCTGAACTGCTTAAAGGTTTATATTTAGTAGAGCCGCTTCGGGAATCACGCCGTTCTCCTCTAATCGGCGCTGAACTAACTTCCTGAATTTTTTTACCGTAATCCTGTCTTTTAACAAAAGCATAAGTCAGTTTTAATTTATAAGGGTAGTTCATTGGTTTTCGTGTTTGAATCTTCACAAATATTTTCCCTTGTTTCTCAAACTCTTTGTGGGATTCGAGTCTTTGATTTCTTCCGTTTCCCTGTTGACGAATCTGTGACCTGTCAACACTTAATGTTTCTGATTTAAATGAACTGCTGACATAAAATCTATGTTCGATTTTAACGGGATGTCTCCAGATTCCGCGTTCGTTTTTTCTCGCGTTCTCTTCGAGTTGTTTATAATCAACAACTGTTTGATATTTATCATAAGGAGTTACCGCGGCACCATAGCTCAAAAGTTTTTCTGTAAGAGTCGTACCGTTCTGAAAAATAAGGTCACCGTCAAAAACGATTTGACCTTTCTTAGCGGAATTTGTCCCAAACTCGACAAATCGCAACTCTCTATCTTTAGTAAGCTCCTTAGTTAAAGCGATCCCCTGTTTTCCTGCTTTATTAATTAAATCAACATTCTGACCTGTAAATTTACTAATTTCTTTATTATATCTACCCGGTTTTGGTGATGGAGCTTTGATTCCGGCGAGATGAACTGTTTGAGTTTTACCGTTAATAAGGATTTTAAACAAATCCGCTCTTAATATTTTAGCAATTTGAACTTGCGGAACTTTCTCTAAATAATTCTTTTTTTTAGAATCGGGTCGCGGTATTTTTTCGCATCCCATCATAAAGAAAACGGTGAAACAGAATAATATTAATATTTTTACGTTTGAAGTCATAACAGTTATTATTGTAGCAAATCAGGGTAATCAGGTCAATTAGATTAATTTTTCTACTTCTTGCAATTTAATTTGTATTTTTATATAATGTTCGCAATACAATTACAGGTGTCCGTAACAGTTTTACGGAAAATGGGAAGCCGGTGAAATTCCGGCGCGGGACCGCCGCTGTAACTGTCCATGCAACTTTCAATGTGTCATTGCCCTTTTTAGGAGGGCGAGAAGGCGAGAGGAGCCATTCGGACAGAAGCCAGAAGACCGACCTGTAAAAACCGGTTTTGAGTAAACCGGAAAATTCCTTTTATTTTAAGGGAAACCCGTTAAGTCCTCGGCTTCAGGAGTTACGGCAAACTAAAATCACAATAGTCTGTCATTTTATTCCTGAACTACCGCTTGGTGGCTCAGGTTTTTCTTTTTATAGAAGGGACAAAAAGAACAAACCTTAATCAATTAACCAAAAGGAGATTTATCATGAATTGTTTGTTCAAAACAACCCTTATCGTAACGGCTTTAATCTCGTCTCAGATTTTTGCCGCTGACTGGACGTCTTTCGCAGGAAACAACGCAAATTCGTCTGCAACAACTGATTACGCACCGCGTGATTTTAACAAAGCTGTCATCAGCTTCACTGCCGACCTCGGCATTAAAGAAGGTTCCGCGCCTGTCGTTGCAAACGGAAAAGTTTACGTTTATGCAAACGGCGCAACCGGTACTCTTTACTGCCTTGATGCAACAACTCTTCAAATTCAGTGGCAATCACCGGTTATGGTCAATGACACAGCTTGGGGCAGTTGGGCGACTCCGGTTGTTTCCGGCTCAAATATTGTTTTTGCCGCTGATGATTTTCTCGGCTGCTGGAATCTTGACGGCTCGCAAAAATGGTCGGTTACTCTCGACAATAAAGTCGGAAACGGCTCATGTAAAATTACAGGTGATAAAATTATTGTTCCGTGTTTCAACTGGGCAAACGCGCAACAATCTATGAGTGCGTTCGACCTTGCAACAGGAAGTAATTTATGGAATGTTATCGACCCGGCTTTTGCTCTATCCGCTTGTACACCGGTAATTGATGAAACAGCCGGAAAAGGTTATGGTTGCTCAGGTCCGCTCGCTTTTCAGTTCAATCTATCTGACGGAACTGTCGGCTGGAGTAAAGGACTTCCAAACGCAAATAGTTTACAAAATCTTTCAATGCTCAACAGTGTTTTATTCATTTCTGATTTCGCTTTCGGCGCTACAGTCGGTTCAAACCTTTATTCGGTAAATACATTTGACGGATCAGTAAACTGGGTTGCACAGGTTAATGTTTCCGATATGCCGCCGGCGATTGAAGGAAATGTTCTCGTCCACTCATCAGGCGACAGCTGGGGAGTTCCGCAGGAACTTGTCGGTATCGACGTTGGTACAGGAACACAACTTTGGAAAGTCGCAAAATCACTCGGCGGTTGGAATTTTATGCCTGCAATCAGCAAAGGAGTTGTTTATGCTTCAGCAAATAACGCGACAAACTTAACCGCAATAAATGTTGCTGACGGTTCAGTGGTTTCTGAGATTGCTCTTGGCGGAGCTTCACCTGCAATTGCAAATG
>JAOZSF010000165.1 GCA_029939815.1 bacterium | reverse complement strand
TTTTCCCCGATACGCTATGCTATCGGGACAGGCGTGGTTAAAATTTATTCAATCCAAAAACATGTAATTCCATTAAATTCGGCGGTGCAGTTCTCCGCAGCGATGCCGACTTTTGATTTTGCCCACGCGCCCGGAATTTCAATTTTTTCTTTCCCGTCAATAAATATTATAACTTTATCGGAAAGTTTTACCGAACGGATATTGTATGACGGCTGCCACTCAACTTTCGTGTAAGTTTTTACGACACGACAATATGAACCTGGTTTAACAATGTATTTCAGCCGTAGCTGATTAGTTTCGATTTTTTTGAATTTTATTTCATTTTGCGTTTGAGTAATGGTTTCAACATTTTCCCATTTTTGATTTTTATTTTTATATTGTAAAGTCCATTTTACCGGATAATCAAACGGTTTTCTCTTATCAAAATTTATTTTTAATTCTGAGATAATTCCGACACGTTTTAAATATAAATTTATTTCTTCTTCTCTGCCGCCCGTTTTGCTGTCAATTACAGTCCATTCGTAAAGGCCTGCTCCTTTATTATTTTTTGCGGTAACTTTCATTTTCATGGCTGAAGTTTTAACAGGCTCGAATTCTACCAGATTAAGTTTATTTATTTCAGTTCCGTAAGAAGAATTCTTTTTAAGCTTTACGGGCTGCCATGAACCGGTATTATCTTTATAAAACAATTCCCACGATTCCGGTGTCTGGCAATCCCCGCCGTCTTTAGTGTCATCATACCAAATGACTTCGGAACAATCGATTTTTTTTGTTGATTGAAAATTATATTGAATCCATTCTTTTGTCCCGCGGTGATCCCAGAAAGAGAATTTAGGAATGTTTTCGCGGGAAGATTTTGATATTAAACCGTCTGCCGCGGCATCAAGTGTGTCGTATTTCCAGCAATGCGAAGCGGAAATTTTTGTGTTTTCAGGCACTTTGGGCACTTTCCCGCGCAAATACAATCTTTCCCATTTTTCCAAATTTACAACTTCTTTTTTAATTTTATTTCCGTTTCTTTTTCCTGAAATGACGAGAGATTTTTCTTTCGGACTTAGCCACGCTGCAAGGTAATTGTTTTCATCAATGTAAACCGGGTAGATGCCGGATTTTGAAGAACCGTATTCCGTGGTCCGTAATCCGTGGTCCGTATTTTGTATTTTTATTTGGGTTGAGAACTCGTAATTTTTTAAGAAATCGCCTTTAACGCAGAGGATTTTCCCGGCGTCTGATTTTAGATTTATTCCGTTATTATCGATAGTCATTTCACCGTTTGGTGATATTTTTTTCCAACCGCAGATTTTTTTGTCAAATTCATCCCAGCCGATAGTGTAAACAACACCATCAAACGCGGCTTGCTGTTTATTGGCGAGGAGTCCCGGTCGGCCTTTTTTCCCGAAAGGTATTTTAAACTTTTTATTGCGTGTAATGTTCACGTCATCGATAAGAATGGAAATGCAATCGTAATTTTTTTCGAATCTGATTTTATGGAAAGCCGAGAAGTCAAAACTTTTTCCCACTGGGAAATTAATTTTTTTTATTTTTCCTTTAATGGAGATTTCGCTTATAAGAGCTTTTTTGGATGGAGAAAAATAAATTTTCTGATAGTTGGATTTATCTGCGTACCAAGCCATAATCCCCCACTCATTTTCCGGTTTTTTAAGTGGACGTGTCCACAGTTCAAAAATATAATTTTCCGCCGGTTCGGCACGAACAAGAGCGAAAACTTCTTTATCCGGAGTTTGAGTGTGCAGCCAGTCTTTTGATACACGCGCTTCACCGTCAAGTGTGTACCAGATCCCGGCGTGATACTCCCAGTCTTCACCAAATTCTTCGCTAAGCCCATCAAGTTTATGTGAAGTGAAATTATCGGAAAAAGTTGCTTTATAAGGTGGCGGCTGATATTGCGGAGGATTGGAACCGGTCGGTCCGTCAATGTAAAGTTCTTTATCAAAAAAGAAGACGCGGTTAATTCCCTGGCAATGGGGTCCTTCGTTCCACATCGCGAAATAAATCACAAACCATTCGAAGCCGTTTGGTCCTTTCAGAACATTCGGCTGCCCGGTATTCCAGATTATGTCATCTTCTTTTTTATTACCCGGGTCAATCAAACCTACATCAAGATATTTTTCATTTCTTTTTGAATGACAGTGAACCGCGATAATATTTTTTCCGGGATGAAGTTTTGCAATATCTTTTTCTTTAAGATTTACGAGTCGTGGTCCCGCCCATAATAAATTAGAATGAACAAGGTTTCCGTTAAGATAAAATTCCGCGCTGTCGAGGTGTCTGACTTTCAATTGAAGATTTGTTGAGAATTTTTCCGGAAGAGTAAATTCGAGACGCGTCCATATATCATCAGAATTCCATAAAGTGGTAACGTCATGAATTCTTGAATTTTGCCGAATTGGTGAGCCGAATGCGCCGAATTTTTTCTCCCATGTTTTAGATGTTTTAAAATTCGGCATCATCCAGTTTCCGGCGGGCTTATTAGTAGTGAAATTCCATTTTGGTCCACCGTTGGCGCCCCAAGGGATAATAGTTTCAACTTCATCGAAAATCCGTTCATCGCTTTGTTCCATTACGGGCCACGGGTATTTATTTTTATTTCTGAAGCCAAGCGGTGTTTTCGATTGTGCACAACCAACTAAATAATTTGCCATTTCTACGCTCGTAACATTTGCGGCATATAAAAGATAGTAAGTATCGCGATATTTAATAACTTCCGGTCCTTCATTAACTTTCCAGTCGCGCCACTCCCAGGAATTTGGGACAGCTGAAATCAGGAGAACAGATTTACCGATAAGTTTATCCGGCGCCGCCATTTCCTGTCCGCATATAACATTCCCGTCAGTATATTTTACGGTATAAAAAAAGAGTTTGCCGTCATCGTCAACAAATAAAAACGGATCAATTTCGTTGTCGAATCGTTTGGAATTTTCTTTGTAAGGTCCGAGAAGTTTTTCTGCTGTTGCGTAGCCGATGCCGTTCCAATAGAAGTAAAATTTGCCGTTGATGTAGCGCATACCCGGAGCATGCATTTCTTTTTCATCACTTCTATCGAGCCAATCGGCTTTAGTTTGGAAGAAAGAAACGGGACCTTGCCATTCAACTAAATCGGGAGAGATCAAAAATTGTCCCGGCAAGCCGACACCGCTGATAAAATATTCTCCGCAGAAATTCATAACACCTGCATCGGCACAACGGGCAACCGGATTTTTCAGTTTTTCTTGCATAGAGGCATTTGCAATAGATAGAAGGGATATTAATAGTAAGCTCAGAATAATTCTATTAGCCATATTGGTTGGTCATTTTAAGTTTTAAGAAAAAGTTTTGTTTGATATTTAATATTATATCAAATGTTGACTTTACAGGCGAACGAGGTTATAATATTACTGTAATTTTGAGATATCATGTATGGGGTGAGCAGTGACTGCCTCCTTAAAAATAAAAACCAAAGGCAAAAAAATGAAAAATATAATTTTAGTTCTTGCTGCGTTGATTTTGATTGCATCGACCTATGCGTCTCCTGTAAGTGAAAAAGATAAAGAAGCAATTATTAAAGATCGTGAAACTTTATGCGAACTCGCCGAAAATCGCGCGTGGATATTTGAGACTTCAACTAACTGGACTGCAGTTAATTTGGCTTATGGACCGATTGAAATTTTATCCGGAGTCGGAACTCCTGTTATTGGCGCATTAGCCGGATTTGGCGCCGGTGCAGCAATTCCTCATTTTTTCATGAAAAAAGGGAGTGAAATTTTATTACCCTTTACAATTCCATGCGGCATGACAGCCGGAGTGGTATGTGGATTAGCAATAACGCCTATTTGTGCTGTTGAAGGGCTGTTTGACACAGTTACCGGTGGGATATTCGCTGATGGATATTTTTCGTGGATAAATACAGAGGATTTGAAAAATCTAAGCATGCAAACCGTTCAGGATGAGATTACCGAAGCGGATGACAAAGAATAATTCCGGTAGCCGCATAGCATAACAAAGCCTGCTAATTAATGGACATTGATAAGATCTCACTTCGGGTCGAAGTGAGGTACTGAGTCGTCACTTAAAAACTATTTATTTTCTCTTGCAATTTTCATCGGCAGAGTTACCGACCAAGTAGGTTTATCAATCAACGCGCGAATGAACTCCTGAACGATTAAAATATCTCTATTTTCCCAGTTCATATTTTCCAGGGATTTTTCATTAAATATTTTAGCGATGGCTGATTTTCTGAAAGGGTTTAACCCGTTTGGTTTTTTATTTTTCCATTTTCTCACATAATCGCAATATTTTTTGTAGAGTCTATTTTTTTCTCTACGAGGCATATTATTTACTTTTTCAATTATATTCATCACATTTTTATAATTAACTTTTTCACTTCCAATCACTCCGCTAAAAGTTTGAAAAGTATCTTGAAGTACCGTATAAATATGATAATTTTTCACCACATTCACACCTTTCCACCCGGCGCTTTGCCAGGAAAACATTGCCACAACGGTTCCGTTATCCGGAGTTTCCAGGTAAACAGCAATAGTGCTTGAAAGATACATTTGTGATTTAAGCCAGGTAACGCCTGTCATATTCATTCCCGGTTTTTGACTGTAATAAAACACACCGTCCTCAACCGGCCCAACAGACACACCACGCATACTGAATCCTGATGGTCCGATCATATCTGATATAGAAACGAAAAGTTCTGCGCCATTGATATTAGCACGGGTAACTGTCCTTAGATTTGTATATGAGTAATAGGCACCGGATTGAATATTTGGTGTAATACCTTCAACAGACAAATAAGAAGTTTCGATAATTTCATTTGTATTAAGCCTTTTTGAAGCATTAACGAAAAACTTTTTACATTCCGGTGATAAATCAATTTTTTTTGAGTATCTTAAAACATTATAAAACAATGTCGCATCGGGTATTTCAGCGGCGAGATTCATTTTCAGAACTTTTTCAATAGGGATTTTGTACGCTTTTATTAATGCGGCTCCGTTTGCTCCGCGACGTGGTTTTACCTGCCAGACATTCCCATCGTTAGCTGAAGAAATAATAAAGTCAGAAAGAATTTTAAGATTTTTTTCAGACGCGACCGTATTGGTATTAGTTTTACCGGCAGAAATTATTTCGTCAATTGCTGTTTCAACATTTTCAGGCAGTTTTTTATTAACTCCGGCAAATAAACCACAGGTAAGAAATATAGAGAGAATTATGTATTTAAAAATTTTCAAAGTTGTTATTCGTTATTCGTTATTCGTTATTCGTTATTCGTTATTCGTTATTCGT
>JAOZSF010000005.1:2335-18734 GCA_029939815.1 bacterium | reverse complement strand
TATAACTATTTCCTATAAACAAAATATTTTTTTTCATTATCAGTAGTCGGTGGTCGGTAAATCCCCTCTTGTCGAAGATCCCGAGTATTCCCTCGGGGAAAGGGGAATTAATATTTCAAATCAGATTTCCTTTTCCGAGAATGCAATTTGAGTCAAGGACTTTTTTAACATTTTTCATTTCTTCAATTCCTTTTTCCCCATATAAAATTTTCAGGAACTCTTTTTTGAGTTTCCCAATCCCGTGTTCGGCGGAAACAGTTCCTCCGAGTTCAATTGCTTTTTCCGCGAAAATTTTATAATATTTTTTTGCTTCAATTAATTCTTCTTCATTGCGAGGCATCATATTTACATGCAAATGATTATCTCCAATATGCCCGAAAATTGCGTATTGAAGCCCGGCAGTATCAAGCGTTTCCTGATAGAATTTAAAAATTATCTCGAAATTTTCGTTCGGAACGGCGAGATCAGTTCCGATTTTATGAAGTGTTGGAATTTTTCGCTTTCGCTCACCGATAATTTGATTAATTGTTTCGGGAACCGCGTGGCGAAACTCTTTCAATATTTTCGTTTCATCTTCGTCCATTCCTGCCCAGGAAGTGTCGGTAGAACAGTTAACTGTCTGTAAAATTTCTTCAAGTTTTTCGTAAATATCTTCGAGAAATTCATCATCTAAAGCAAATTCATAATAAATCGCAGCTTCCGATTCGGGGAACTCATGAATAGCTGTGTCCCCTGCTTCGCGTCTTTCATTCAAAAGTTTCAAGGCATTTTTATCAAAGAATTCAATCGCTTCGATATCGAAATTATTTTTACCGTTTTGTTTGCGAATCGTTTTTACAAAATCCAAAGCATTTTGTTCAGTGTTAAAAAAAGACAATAGTGACAATCTGCCTTTTTTTTGCTCCAAAACTTTAATTTCTATTTCGGTAATAATTCCAAGCGTTCCTTCGCTTCCGATAAACAAATCGATAAGGTCCATTTTAGGTTTAGCGAAATATCCTGCACAATTTTTGGTTTTGGGCATAGAATAAGTCGGCACAGGAATTTTATATTCTTTTCCGTTAACGTAAAAAGTAATTGTTCCCGAATCATCAGAAAAAATTTCTCCTCGCTTTATAGTCAAAATGTTCCCATCGGCAAGAACTATCCGCAAGCTTAAAACATAATCTCTGGTCGCTCCATATTTGAATGTTCGCGCGCCGGAAGCGTTAGTGGCAACGGTGCCGCCAATAGCAGCCGACATTTCAGTTGGGTCCGGCGGATAAAACAGTTTAGGATTTCGAGTTTCTGAAAGTTTTTTTGATATATCGCAAAGCAAGGCGCCCGGTTCAACGCTCAATGCCCACTCGTCGTTCTGCTCATTTTTTTCAGGTTCGCCGATTTTCGACATTTTTTCCATGGAAATAACCATGCCGCCGCATAAAGGGGCTGCGCCGCCGACAATTCCTGTTCTTGCAGCAGAGACAGTCACCGGCCAATTATTTTCACGAGCTTTTTCAAGGGCGGCAACAACATCGGTTTCATTTTCCGGAAAAGCAATGCAGTTAATTTTTCCGGGTTCAACGGCGAGTCTGGATTCATCGGTCAGATAATCCGGATAGTCAACGATTTCATTTGATAAAATAATTTTCATATATTTTATTTAGGCAAGTTTAAAAATTCGCATTCAGAGACAGGTATTCTCATATCCATTGCAGAACCATAATCCGCATGGTCAAGATATTCCGCGGCGCCGCCTGCCGCGCGGCCGAGAGCAAAAGCGAGGAACGGGATATTTTTGGTTCTTGCGACAGTGATTTTCTTTTCGAAAAGCAGATGCCAACAAATCCCGAGCCAAATACAAGCGATAGCGGCATCGACATTAACAGCGAGCACATTATTAGTAATGCCTTCTTTCTTCATTTTAGCGGCTAATTGATGATAAAAGTCAAAGAAAGCGTGATAGATATTATTTTTTTCTAAATATTGAGAAATGATTCTTTCGCGCGGATCATAATTAACATCATTATTTCGATAAACAGGGTGCCCGAGACAAGGAACTTTTTCAAAAGGGATGTCTGTTTCTTTGGACATTTGTTTAGCTTTCGACATTTTTTTAACACAATCCAGAACAGCTTTATCGACAATTCTCTTTGATCGCGGATTATAAGGATCAACCAATTTCGAATTGGCAAAAATCTTCATTAAAAATTCCGTTGCTTTACTTCCGTTGCCTCCATGAACCGAGCCGATGGTCGCAAGAGTGGCAATCATGGCGGTATGGGGATTATTCCCTGCTGAAGCCGAAAGTTTTGCTCCTTGCGCGGATATAGTTCCGGGACCGTTTGTAAAAGCCGCGACAAGAGTTTGTTTAACCAGTTCAGTCTCGAACTCATTTGAAGGCGGGTATCCGGTCCAACTTAAAATCAATGAATATTCGAAAGATTTATCTGCCATTAAATCGGTGGTTTTTTCACCATAGATGCGGGGATTTTCTCCATCGTTTGAAGAAGCATGACTGGCGTTTTTCATATTTCTTGAAGTAATAACTTTCCCGAATTGTTTTTTAAGGACATAACTGAATTTTTTCTTATAAGAAGCCGGAATAATCCCATCACTAATGACGAGTTTCGGCGATAAAGTTTTCGCCAGCTTACCCATGTTTTTCAACCAGGGATTCAGTTTTAACGGCTTGTAATGTTTATAATCCCTGTCAATTTCCAACTTGTTGTATAAAGCGCGAACAGCATCCGGCAAATCATGAAGGGCTTGAATTCTGAATCCGCGAGTCGGTTTTTTTGTACGGCATAAATGTTTACCGCGTATATATGGCGGGAAATCAAAATAATTGTCAAACAACTCTATTTTTTCTTTTGCACGGGTTCCATTACCCTCAGCAACAGCACCTGCGTGACCAAGCGACAAATTAGTTTCATCAGCGATAGTTCCGCCGACATAAACAATAATCGGAATATGAAAATTAATTTCTTTCATCCATTGCAGAGCGATTTGTTCATACAATCCGCCCGGCTCGATATACAATATAATAACTTTAGTTTTTTTATCATTGCGAACCAATTCCAAAATATCTTTAAGAGGAGTAAGAATGAGCTGATCTTTCCCGGTAGAAATTCCGAATCTCACGCCGATACCGGCTCCGTAAAGATACGCCGCCATAGTATTAACCATATTCCCGCTGTTAGAAATAATAGTTGCGCTGCCCGGATGAAACGTTTCTTCGGGTTGGTCTCCGCCCACAGCGCCGACGCGAACATGATCGGTAACATTAATAACGCCGAGAGTATTGCATCCTAAAACGTCGATATTTTTTTCATTACAAAGGTTTCTGATTTTAGCAGAAACCTCTACTGAAACATTTTCAGTAATAATAAAAATAGTTTCAACATTTTCAGCAGAAGAATTAACTACGTTTTTTAAATCGCCATAAACAGCTTCCGGCGGGGAATAAATAATAATTTTATTCGGCCATTTCTTTTCAGGCAGCTTCTCCAATAATTCGTTGTAATCGGAAAAAACAGGAATAGATATATTCTTCTCAACTATAATTCTTCGACCGCCTTTTCCAAGCGCCCATCCTCCGACAATATTATTCGCATAGTGTTGTGTTATTGTTGTAACTTTATTAGCTTCACGTCCGGTAATATTCGAGACCGCAACTCTATCGCCTTTACACAATAAATCAGTAATTGTTTTTGCGCGCATTATTAAGCCTTTTGGGAATGAAATGTTAAATAATTATACAGATCAGCAGAATACTGAGCAACCATGGATATAGGAGTGTCAGGTCCGAAAATAGCGTAGGGCCAGCCAAGTTCATCTAATGCTCTCTGCATTGCGGTAACACCTAAAACAAGTCCCGGACCGCCCCGACCGACAATAACCGGAAGTTCTCTTCCATCGCGCAGATGCGCGTTTGCCGCAAGAGCGTCAGCGATAGCCTGGAATGTAACATCAATTCTTGTGTTATTAGCTTTTCCGCCGAGGATCAGCAAGAGTTTTGCATCAGCAAGTTTATGCTTAAAACAGATATCCGCAGTTCCGTACATTCGTTCATAAGGAGGATTTCCTCCGAAATCGGAAAGGAACATAGGGTCGCCGTTATTTTGGATCAATGTTTCTATAACAATAGTAGAAGCTCCGCCGCCGAACAAGAGCGGCAAAATGCCCTTGCCGCTAAGGTCGCTGACGTGTGCCTGCCCCTGATATGACTTGTTATTCCACCGATTCATTTCCTCTTCGAATTCGGAAATATTTTCGGGATATTCCGGCCAATCGAAGCCGGGATTTTTTTGTTTAAAATTCGCCTGGTCGTAAACAGCTTTAAAATCGCAAGCTACAGCTTTGTTTTCTGAGGTAATTCTCCAAGGATTAACCTCGCACATCTGCATCCCGGAAGTAATAAACAAATCCCATAAATTAACAACAGCACGGGCGAGAGGGCTAATAAGTTTATCAGGACAACCGAGAGAATTGAGAATATCGCCTGCTTGATAAACATCCAGTCCTTTATAAATATCAATTGGGAAAGTTTTCTTTTCCGTATCTTTAATTTGTTCTACATCAACACCGCCTTTCAAAGAAATAGTAATAACCGGAGACAAGAAACGTGAATCATAAGTTATTGCAGTATAAACTTCGTAAGTTGTAGGAATGAATTCTACGAGATAGGAAGTTCGTGCCATTCTTCCTTTAAACTCTAACGATGAAAGACGCTGGAGAGTTTGGATCGCATCTTTGGCGGTGTCAATTTTCACCATTGCGCCTGCTTTTCCCCTCCCGCCGGCAAGGATATCCGGTTTAGCGATTGCTGCCGACCATTTATTAATACAATTTTGAATTCTTTGACGCTGGGCCGGCCATTCGATAAATTCGGGAGTTAGAATTGCAAATCGCGGAGCCAGTTGTTTCAAAAACGTAAGTTCGCTTATTTGGTGATTCATTTTTGATAATTTGTATAATTAAAAATACATACCTTCAAGAGATTCGTTCATTCCGGGCGCGCCGAAAAGCGGCAGCCCGCGCGTTTTCATTACATTCCCAAGATTTGTTACCGCTTCTTTCGTCATTTCTTTAAGTTCAACTCCGGTACCGAGAGCTTTTAACAGAGAATCAGCGGTTGATTCGAGCAACTCAACATTAAGTAAAGTCCAATAAATATCACCATCGCTCATTGTTACAAGCCCATGATTTTCCATTATAAAACTGTTATATTTTTGAAGTACAGGAGAAAAATTGTCGGCAAGCTGCTGTGTCAACGGTTCAGCATAAGGAACAGTAGGAACAGGACCAACTTCCGTTACGGTTTCCGGGTAGTAAGGTCGCATGAGAAGATTTTCATCTTTTAAAATTGCAAAAGAGCAGACGCAAGGCGGATGGCAATGCAGAACAGATTTTATATCCGGTCGTTCGCTGAAGAATTTCAGATACATCGGGCATTCGCCGGTCGGTTTTCTCTTTCCTTCGAGAATATCACCTTTAGAGTTAAGGAAAACAACGTCATCAACAGTTATATCACCTTTATTCATTTTAGTGGGGGTAATTAAGATGACGTCTTCTTCAAGTTTCCACGCCATATTTCCGCCATAAGCGGTAACGTACATATTTTTTGCCAAACGGGAACAGACACTGACAAAAGTTTTTACTTCATCGCGATATTTTTCATTTAAATTCGTATTCATATTAAACACATGAGTTAATTAATTAATTATACATTTATTATATTTCCAAATTTGATGGATATTATATCAGAAAAATATAAAAAAAGGAATGTCAAATAAAACGATTAAATATATAAATTTCGGTCAAACATAACTTAAACATGTCAAATTTGATATAATTAATATAACATTATGAAAAAATACATCCGTAAATATATTAATAACATTGTTAATTCAATAATCTTTGTTTCTTTATGTTTGGCTGCTTCTACTTTTGCAGACCGTGCTTTCATCTCTGAATTCATGGCAAAAAATGATGCCGCGTTTACTAATCAAACCGGTAATTTCTATGACTGGATAGAGATTCATAATCCTGCTGCGTCTAATATCAATTTAAACGGCTGGTTTCTAACCGACAAAACAAATGAACTTCAAAAGTGGCAGTTCCCGTCAACAAATATTCCGCCTGATTCTTTTATCATAGTTTTTGCTTCCGGTAATAATATAAAAGTTCCCGGTAAAGAGCTGCACACTAATTTCAAGCTTTCAAGTTCAGGTGAATTTCTGGCATTAATAAAACCGGACGGAACGACTCTTTCACATAGTTATTCCCCTGCTTTTCCGCCACAGGTTGCCGATGTTTCTTATGGGATTTATGGAACTGTATCTAATGAAATGTATTTTACTTCGCCTACTCCCGGTTATGCAAATTTGCCGGGAGATTCTGATTTGGGTCCGGTAATAAAATTCCCGGGTCATTCTCCATTATCGCCGGAGGTGGCTGAAAGCATTCTTGTCACCGCACAAATAACAAGAACTTTTCATAACATTTCAACTGTAGAACTAAATTACAAAGTTATGTTTGGCGGGGAAATTTCTTTGCCGATGTATTCTGCAGCGGACAATATTTTTACTTCAGCGATTCCTGCCGGTGTTGCCGCCGCAGGCGAAATGCTCCGTTATTATATTTCTGCTGAAGACGTATCGAACAATGTTTCACGCTATCCTGTTTTTGCGACTACAAATTCAGATGAGTATCTCGGAACAGTAATCCACGACCCGGCGATTTCCAATGATATAAATGTTTATCATTGGTTTGTTGAGGACACCAATGCGGCAGATACGCGAACAGGCACGCGCTGTTCTCTCTATTTTGCCGGAAGATTTTACGACAACATTTTTTGTCGATTGCGCGGCAGCACCTCTGCCCACCCGGACATCAAGAAAGTTCCACATAAAATAGAATTTAATTCCGGGAATTATTTTAAATTTGCTGATGATGAGAAAAAGGTTGACGAAATAAACATTATTGTAATGTATAATGATGGAAGTTATATGCGTGATTATCTTTCATGGCAGGTGTTTAAAAATGCAGGCTCACCTTACTGCTGTAATTATTATATCAACTTGCGGCAAAACGCCGAGTTTCACAGCCTTGCCATGTTTATAGAACAAATAGACGGAGATTATTTAAGAAGAAATAACCTGCCTGATGATTGCAGTCTTTACAAAATCTGCAAACAAAATATAGCTTGGCTTTACAATACAAACGGCTTTGAAAAAGTGCGTCCGAAAGATAATAATTTTACAGACTTTCAGGAATTGGTTGCCGGGCTGACTTCCGGAACTCCAACCGATAAATCAAATTTTCTTTATGATAATTTTGACATTCCGGAACTGGTAAATTTTCTTGCGATTGGTAAAGTACTGCAAGCCTACGATCTGCGGCACAATAATTTTAGAATGTATCATGACTTTAATTATAAAAACGAATGGAAAATTTTGCCATGGGATCTCGATCTGACGTTCGGACATGTTTGGGAAGGTTCAAATACTTTTGGAAATAATGATTATTGGCGGGATGAAACCTGGTACGGTCGCGGAGTTTCAAGCCCTTATTGGGACTGGTCAAACGCTCTTTTTAAAATTGTTTATGAATCTTCGGGATTAAGCAATATGTTTACAAGAAGATTACGAACTCTTATGGATGAATTTCTTCAGCCGACTAACACGCCTGTTTCGGAATTAAAGTTTGAGAAAGAAATTTTTAAAACTAAAAACATCATTAAATCACTCGCTGATGACGACCGTTCAAAATGGGGATGGCCCCAAAAATTTTACAATTGGCCTACTCAATGGATTGATGAAGCGGTGATTGACATTACCAATAATTACCTTGCGGAACGGAGAGTTCATCTTTATATCACACATGGAATAGCCAATGGCGGGACAATACCTTTTGCTCAGCCGAAAAATTTTAAAATCCTTTTTACTAATATAAATGTTTATCCTGTCTCAGGAAATCAAAAAGAAGAATTTATTGAAATAATAAATACAAATTCATTCGCTGCCGATATTTCAGGATGGAAATTATCTAATGCGGTAATTTTTACTTTTGATAGCGGGACCGTTATTCCTCCGGAAAATTCGATTTACATTTCGCCGGATGTAATCGCTTTTCGTGCGCGAAGTGAAAGTCCCAAAAGTGGAGAAGGGAATTTTATTGTTGGTAATTACAATGATTTTGCTCAAAAAAAACAAATGCTGTATTTAACTGACGACACCGGCGAATTAGTGGACAGTATATATGTAATCCCCGAACCTTTTTGGTTAAATATTTGTTGTTTATTTATTTTCTGTCTAATCAGAAATTCTTAAAAAAATAAATTAATCCCCTCTTCTAATCCGTAAGGAGAAATTTTATATTCGGCGCCGCGGGGTTCTATGGTCGGCGCATCAAGCCAAGACCAAACGATTGGATATCTGTCACTAAAATGCGGTCCCATCAAGTTGCCTAAATTCCCGATAATTTCTACTGAAACAGTATGTTTTCCCTTTTTGAAATGTTTTTTTAACTTAAAGGAATACGGGGGCCATAAACTCGCGCCATAATCTTCACCGTCAATTTCTAAAGTAACGACCGAGCCATTCCAATCCCCGATAGAAATATTTAATAGTTCGGTATTTTCATTAAGCTCAATTTCTGCAATATATTTTACGGATTCGTTATAGAAAGGGAGTCCTTGTTTAGTCCAGTCCCCTGTTTTCAGAGGTTGCGGATTTTTTATAACAAACCCTTTTTCAACCGGGAAGACGGCGAAATCACCGAGTAAATAAACGGGGGCAATTTCGCAATGAATATTGAACGGCTTTGCTTTTAGCAGAATGGAATTAGTTCCTATTTCAGCATAATTCCCGACAGGAATTTTTTTTATATTTTCATCAAACCATTTTTCCGAATTATCAAATGAAATGCTTTTACCGTTGATAAACACTTCGTAATTTTCCTGCCGTTCAATCGCGAGTTCCAGAGAGCTCAAAACATTTTCGTTTGTCGAATCATCGATAGAGAATAAATATTCAGCCACGAATCCTGAATTTTCATCAAATTTGAATCCGGAATAATTGTTTTTAAACTGAATTGAATTAGACCAAATATCATCTTTAAATCCATGTTCGGTCCAGCATTTTGCATTAGCAACCGCCGCCGGCATTTCACCAAAGTTTTCTTTGCCGACAGTTAAATTACAGTAATGAATAGGTAAAATATTTTTCGCGGTTCTTTCTATAGAATCAAAACAATCTATTTTTATTTCCGTGAACTTCTCTTCCGGTTCCGAAAACGAATAGTTTTCATCGGTTTCACGAAGTAAAAGATGCCCGGCGGGCGGTATGTTAATTTCAACGATTTGACAGTCGTCCCGAGCATTCTCCGGGCGCGCAATTTTTGTCGATTGATATCGACAAAAATTGCCGTTTGAAGTATCTAATTTTTCAACACCTGATTTTGGTAAATTAACTTTAAAGTTCACATAATCAAAACCGGAATTAATAAAGAAATGAATGTTCCCGTCATCGAAAATAAGATTTTCATAACTGACATTTTTGGGGAGCGGAGCGCCATCAACGCACTTGATTTTCAATCGACAAATTTTGTCGATTGCAGTCAGCAAATTTTGTCGGTTGTCAACAACAGTCCAATTATCTTTATATTTTTCCGCGAGGTTTTTTACCTCATCGTTAATTCTTCCGTTCACAAATTTCAAAGGATTTGAGACTGAAATAATTTTGCCGCCGCATTCAAGATAATTTTCAAGAATGGTTAAAGTTGAGTCGAGGATATTCTCCATTGTTTCCGGAATAACAACAACATCATAGCAACATTTTCCAACAGCAAATTTTCCGTTCTCGACAGAGGCGTGATTCTCAATAATAAATTCATCTCCGAGGTCGAAATCAACTTGATTATCTGAAAGAAACTGAACAGCATCCGCCTGTGAATCTTTAATTTTTTGACATTCGTCATTGAGGAACTCACACATTTTCATGTGCGTTGGAGTCTCAAATACATCATAAACTTTCGGCATATAATGAAGCCACGCGGTTGTTGTCGGCTGCAAAAGCAAGACTCTGTTTTCGACTTTCCCGTTAACAAGCGCGCATGATAATCGCGCCTGATGATCGCCCTGTTTTTTATAGAATTTAAACCACGGTGAATGGTCGCTGAAAGTTTGCGCCCAGTCATATTTTCTTGCTCCGCAGATTGTCTGATAGCTTAAATGTTCGCAGACAAGATTAACCCCGTTGATTTGAATCCAGTCGCACATTCTTTTAAAATCTTCAGGTCCGGCGTTATACCCGCCGCCGCCGTGCACTTCGCAAAGCACTCTTTCTTTTCCGAGCTGTCTTGCAACCGAAGCGACTTCTTTAATATTCATAAGATGAAGTTTATTTGCCGTTTCCGAATTGAAATCAACGAGAAAAGCCAACATATCAATACCGGGCGACTGCATCCATTCATAGGAAGCCATAACGCTTGGCGAACTTGCCGGATTAGGCCATTCATGTTCCATGAAATGCCCTGTAAATTTGAGGTTATTTTTTTCACACCAATTGAAGAGCGGTTTGCAGAAATTATTGATCCAAAGTTTTTGCAGAGAGAAATAATAATCGAATCTAACCTGATAAGAATTATTCTTATTCACAAAAACAGAGTCAAGATTATCCATTAAATCATAACCATGCTCCCGTTTGAATTCTTTGCAAATAAACGGCGAAAAAGGAAGTCCGCCGGAGTTTGTGATTGCCGGCTCATCCGTAAAAGCGTATTTAACGGTTTTTCCGAACTCATTTGAAAAATGTTGAGAATATTTTTCGTGAGTGGAGGCAATAAATTCCTCGGCAACCTGTGGAAGAGTTCGGTCAACAGAAGGAAACCACGCGGTCCACGGATTTGATGGGCTGACATTTTGTTCAATAACGAGGAAAGAATTTTTATCAAGTTCAATTATTTTTAGAATTTCTTCATTTTTTTCCGGCGGGGTTGAACATTCAAACTTTCTTGGAACCATGTATTTTGCAGCCGCATAAGGGATTTTTGAAATAACGTGTCCGCCGGCAAAGCCCGACGGATAAGAATTTTCATCATAAATATGACATTCCAACCCTAACCTTTTTGATTCATTAATTGCGTGCTGCCAAAGGTCAAACCATTTTTCGGAAAGATATTCGGTAATCAAACCCGGACGTGGATGAACAAAAGCCCCGCCAATCCCGACTCTTTTATATTGTTCGAGCGTTTCTGTGATTTTATTTTTTGACATATCGCCGTTCCATACCCAGAAAGGCATGGAGCGGAATTCGTTTGCGGGATTTTCAAATTGTTTTTTAAAGTTTGCCATATTTGTAATAGGATAATTAAGTTCGGGTTTAAGTAATTCAAATTTATTTAGCGTCTTATATTACCATATTTCATTCATAAACGGAATGTTTATATTCAACGGGTTTCGGGCGTTTTATGCGATAATTCAGCAAAAACATGTCAAAAAAAACTTTACTTACATAAAAGGCACTTTTATTATTCGTGAGTATCCTCTCAACAGGCGAGGTTTTCGTTCTTCGTGGTTTTCTTTATAAATAAATTCTGTATGAATAAAATCTCCTTTATTGAAGGATTTTATATCACATTCTTTTCCATTTTTACGCAATAAAGAATCTTCATTTATTAATAATTCTATTTCTTTATCATCGCTTGCAAAATGAGTGAGGTATATTTTAGTTTCATAAGGTAAATCGTAAGCATCTTTATTTTCATTGATGAGATTTTCACCTAAAGTATTATTTTGTATAATTTTTATTTTTAACTTATGTGTTTCACAATCATAAGATATAAAATTTCCATAACAATGAATTATTGCAGTTTTTTCATTCGATTCATCTTTTGGTTCTGCTTTTCGCGATATGTTCAAACCTGAACAATACCATTCCCCATTTTTTTCTTTTTCAACCCAACCATTTATAATATCGCCAATTTGTAATTTTTCTAAAGTGATTGGTTTGTTTCTATAAAGCAGTTTCCCGGTTTTAAATTTGACTTTAATATCAATCAACGGATTGCATTCATCATAATCATCCGGCTTTTTTAAAATGACACTAAATCTCGCAGCAGGACGTCCTTTTAAAATTATTTCTTCTTTATCTAAATCAATGGAAATTACTTTAGAAGGAAGTAAATATGCTTTAAAAGAATTCTCTTTAATTTCATCTTCTTCTGCGATATCCGCAACAAAATGTTTTATATTATTTTTATTTTTTCCTGTTGATAAAGCAGATATTATTTCCTGTTCAACTTCATCCGCCCAAAAAACATTGTCGGTTAACCAAGGAGCAGATGGTCGATTATTAAACCAATATCCCCAACCCTTATTTGATTTCCAAATCAACTTATTATCTTTATCCAATATCAACACCTGAGCTTCACCGCCCGGGCATTGAAAAAGGTTTGCACAAATATCGGAAGGGAAATCCAGTTCGCAATCCAAAGAAAACCATGGTTGTGTTAAATATAAAGCTTTGGTTGTTCTCGCTCTTTCTTCCAATGTTTCAAAGGGACAGTACAGCTCTTTTTCCGGCTGATTGGCGTAAGGGTTATCAATTTGAATCATAAAATCCCAAAGGCGAACATTTATAAATTTAAAATTCATTTTATCGCCGTAAGCTCTTTTTAGAAATTCAATATCAGGAGCACATCGTGATAAAAAGCAATCTGCGGAAGACGCAATGATCAGGCAAGTAGGTTTGTCATTAGAAATCTTTTTTGAACAATTTTTTTTATGATTTTGGAAAGCATCTAAGAGAGGTATAAAATCTTTGTGAGCTTCTTTAGAAAGTAATTTTAATGATGGTGCAGGTTGTTTATCCGTATAAGAAGAAGATTTTAAAACATCTGATAATTCAGGCAGTTCAGGATATTTTATTTCATTGCCGACAAATCTAAAAGGGTTATCATTTTGCGAATCTTTATTTAGTTCATATTCCCAAACAGGGACGCCTAAGATATGAGTTTCAGCAAGAATACGATATAGATTTAAGATCTCACAATCATCATCAGATATTTTTTCTCCGGCATAACCTTTTTGCAATATTTTTTTGCCTTCAGACCACAAATCATCAACAAAATCTATCATTTTTTGTTCATCTGCTGATTTTGCCAAAAAGCCTTGAGTCTGTAACTTTTTTAACCTATCACCACGCCAAACAATACACGCCTGCGCGAGAATCAAATTTTCTTCAGATAGATTTTCATCACCATTCAGAATTTGAATTATATATTCCTCGCCCTCATCAACTAACCATTGCCGGAATTTTATTAATGCGTCATTATTTTCATTAGTTGGAATAGCGTATTCATCACGAATAGCGGTAATAAACCCGAGTTTTAATTTATCGTATTTTTTCAATTTTAATCTTTCCAAATTCTGATTATGTATTGAAACTGTTCAAAGTATCCTGCTTCATCAAGATTATAGTCCAAATTTTCAGATTCTATTTTTAATTCTTTATGCCCTTTTTCAGGATTTTCCAAAAGATTTATAATTGTGTCAGCTAAGTTTTTCGGCAAAAGATAGTTGGCTCTTTTGTCTTTCGGTCTGCCAAGAGCATCAGACATAGGAGTATCAATAGCTCCCGGGCAAAGAGCATGAATAAAGAAATTGCCTTTGGGTTTACCTTCATTTTCTCTGATTCTATTTTCTTGTTCAAACTCAAATTTTGTATGTAAAGTAAATTTCACTTGAGCGGTTTTAGCTGTTCCGTAAATAATTTCATTTGCTCCGGGCCAACCGGCAGCAGCGGAAGAAATATTAACAACATGTCCGTTATTTTGTTCTTTCATAACAGCATAAGCGGCTTTTGTCAAAAGATAAGTTCCCTTAACATTTGAGCCCATAATCAGGTCGAACTCTTTTTCAGTTGAATCAAGCAATCTTTTTTGAACACAAACTCCGGCACAATTAATTAAAATATCAACTGCCCCAAACTCCTTTTTTGTAGAATCAACAATGTTTTGAACCGCGGCAGAATCCATAACATTTCCTTCTATCGCAATCGCTCTACCGCCATTTTCATTAATTTTTTCCGCAACAAGTTTTGCACCTTCAAGATTAATATCCGCAACAGTCACATTAATTCCTTTTTTTGCAAATGCTAAAGATGTTGCTCTTCCTACACCTGATGCCCCGCCGGTTACTATTGCACTTTTCCCTTTTAATTTTACGCTCATTTTTTCTCCTTTTTTTAAAATAATTTTTTATTTAGTTTTTACAACTCTCAATCCCAAATGAGATTTATTTACGTGAGGAGGCTCTGTTGTTCTGTACGCTGACGGCATATGCCATCCTCCACCGAAATTAAACGAATTTCCTCTGAGAACTTTTTCATCTCCTTTATTTGCTCCTTTGGGATTATCTAAATCGTTGACATCATAATCTGCCAACCAATCCCAAGTCCATTCCCAAATATTCCCGCAAATATCATACAGCCCAAATTTGTTGGGTGATTTTTCTCTAACCGGATGAGTTTTCCCACTACTGTTTGGTTCATGCCAAGCATAATCATCAGAAACATTATCGCCCCAGAAAAACTTTGTTACGCTGCCGGCGCGACAAGCATATTCCCATTCAGCTTCCGTTGGTAGTCGATAACCATCAACCTCCCATTTAACCCATTCATTTTTAATATCAATCTTTCCGCCTTTGTATATTTCAGAATAGTCTTGATTTGTATAATAACAGGGAGTTAGATTTTCTTTAATAGATGCGGCATTACACCAGGCAACAGCATCATACCAGCATAATGATGCAACCGGCTCATTTTCTGTATGCGTTTTATTTCCGCATTCGTCCTTATGAGCCCCCATAGACATATTATCATAAACAAATGTAAAGCCGTTATTTAACGCCCATTCATAAACGATTTTCCATTCTTTAAAAGTAACCATAGTTTCTTTCATAAAGAAAGAATTTATTTTAATATTTCTAACAGGCCGTAAATTATCGGGACCCCATTCTTTGCTTCCCATTTGAAAAACACCAGCCTCTATTTTTATCATTTTTGATTTCATTTACTTCTATTTTTTTTTGCGATAACAGCTAAATGTGGATTCCCTAAAGTTAAAATATCTCTTGATGCAGTTTTTTCAAATATTGAGAAAGGCCTATCCCAGTCAAGCGTAGTCTTTTTGAAATCATTATATTCATTTTCTACAAAATCAGCAAATCCTTCTTTTAAGTTTGGAATTATGTAAAAGTAGGAATGTGAAAACGTTTTTATAAAGTCATCTGCACTTCCCTTAACCATTTCATCCCAATATTCATTAAGCCAGTATTTAGAAATCCTATGCCACTCTTCTCTTACTTTATTTCTATCTTCAACTAATTTATCGATCTTTTCAAAATGCGATTCAAATTCTTTTAACTCTTCATTATTTAATGGTTCAGGCCGACATTCTTCACGAATGATTTTAAAATACTCTCTATTCCACCCAACTATTTTTTTATTTTCAATTTCAATATTAAAAATAAAAGTTCGTAAACTATCTATAGGATTATGTTTTTTTTGATAGGGGCCTGTATCAAAAAGGAAATTTCCTAAACTATAGACAATAACACCGCCATTATACTCTTCGATCCCTTGAGGAACATGAGGATGATGACAAATTATTGCATCTGCACCGGCATCTATCATTTCATGACAGGCATCATATCTGGGAATTGATGGAGCTTGAGCAAATTCAATATCAGCATGCCAACTAACAATTAAAATATCAACTTTCTTTTTATTTTCTTTTATACTTTGAATAACTCTATCTTTTTTAAAATAAGCTAAACAACCATCGCCACCTTCCATTGTCCAACCCATTGAATCCGTATATCCCAAAAATCCGATTTTGGTCTCGTGTTTTTCTATGATTTTCATTGCATAAGCATCATTTTCTGATAGCCCGGCACCAATAACAGCAAACCCACTTTGACTCAGGATTTTATTTGTATATTTTAATCCTTCTAATCCGCAATCCAAAGCGTGATTTGTTGCTTGATTTATAACATTAAATTTAGCCTTAATTAGAATTTCATTTAATGTAACAGAAGAATTAAGAGCCTGAAAATGATTATTATTTTTTTCGGTTGGGAAATAATCCGGTTTATAAACAGATTCCAGATTCCCCATTAAAATATCCGCTTTATCAAAAGATTCCCGTACATTTTCAAAAGGGTAATCAACACCGTTTTCCGCTATTAATGCAGGTATTGAGCGTGCTAAGCAAATATCACCTACTGCTGATATAGTTATTTTAGACATATTAATTTTTTTATTTGACTTATCATTTTGTTCGTCTAAATTGGTATTCCATGGTTTGGCTGTCAGTTTGTATAATTTTGCGCTACTCACAACTTCTAATTGTA
>JAOZSF010000005.1:0-2235 GCA_029939815.1 bacterium | reverse complement strand
CCCAAAAGCGATTTTAAATTTTATGTTTTTTTGAACGGTTTTCTTTTCCGGTATTTTTTGGTAAAAATATGCTCTTACCAGCAAGCCGAGAAAAATTACAAATAAAATTATCTGGTACGAACTTATTTCATCTCTAAAAGCCAAAAAAAAGCTTATCATCAGTCCGACAACAATACTTGTTGATTGCCATGAGAATCTCATTATTCCAAAGAAATGTCCTCTCTTTTCTTTTGGAATAGAAGGATTTAACAATGCAAACCAGTTACTCCCAAACAAACAAAAGCCGATACCATAAAGAAAAATGGCGGATGCAGCAAAAAGAACCAGCAAGTTTTTCGGTGCCAAAGGCAAGAAAATGATTAGAAAAAAACCGGCTGCCATTACAACGTGTCCGATATTCCCGATCAATTTTTTTGAGAATTTATCGGAATAATATGCTGCAGTAATATTGAAAAGTAATTTTGCCCAATACGGCAATGATAATAAAATAAGAGCCGTTGAATCCCTTATATTCAAGACAGTCAGGTATTTTAAAATAAACCCGCTCATAAAGAGGAGCATAGATAAAAGCCCAAAGCACTGGACATATATGACAGTTTTTAAAATTTTGTTATATTCTTTATTCATCAATAATTTTGATTTTACAGCACAACAAGTATCAAACGAAAGCCGTTATTGCTGCTTGTGTGTTCCGGCGAATTATAGATACGACTGGCTGACCGACAACTCCGTGCGCTAAGTGACCAACTCCCGCCGCGCACCACACACCGTAAATCACTTCCCAGCACCCACGCACTGCCATCATCAGGAGCGTCATCATAACTGGTATGAGCTCTATCTTCGCACCATTCATAAACATTTCCGTGCATATCATAAAGACCAAAAGCGTTTGGAGCCATAAGACCGCACTGATGAGTTTGTCTTCCGCTGTTATCCAAGAACCAACCTGTTCTTTTCAAATCGTTTTCTTCATTTCCGGAGCAATATTTTGTGGTAGTACCTGCTCGGCATGCGTATTCCCATTCAGCTTCAGAAGGCAATCTGATTTCCAATTTTGTTTTGTCGGACAATCTTTCACAAAAATCTTTAGCATCATTCCAACAAATATTTTCAACTGGAGCGTTTTCGCCTGAACGTTTGAAAGAAGAAGGATTTTCACCTGTTATTTGTTGATATTGTTTCTGAGTAACTTCGTATTTGCACATCCAAAATCCTTTTTGAAAGTTCACATTATGGACTGGTCTTTCATCGCTATCGCCTGCAATTTGAATATCCCCCATTTTGAAATTCCCTGGAGGGATTCCGACAAATTCCATCATTACTCCATTCCCGAGGTCAATTGATAATTCACTTCCGATCTCGGGGACGAATTGTGTTTTTATTTTTTCCAACAACTTTTCCGCTTTGGATGAATCTTGATATCCGGTAGCAATAGCTTGTTGCGCAACATTTTTTGCTTTGAACCATTTTTTTTGTTTACTATAAGTAACGGCTTTATTTAAGAGGTCATTATACTTATTTTTTTGATTTTCATCTGCCGTGTGAAGAATAATGTTAGTTAGTTCATCATAAGCGGTTTGATAAAGAATAATGCTATCTGAACTGCAGTATAATTCAGCTTGTTTAACTTTTCCACCGATGGATTTTATATTTTCATTAAATAATTTCATCAAAAGTTTTCGGTCGGCATTAACCCATACATTGGAGAAATTCTGTTTTATAATATTGTACTGATGAGAAATAAGCACATCGTTACATTCGTTTGTTATAGAAACTAAAAGATCATAAGCTGATTCCCAAGAAGAATTGTTAATCTGATTTCGAGCCTTATGAAAAAGAGGTGTCAATTTTTCAACGCAGTTATTATAGTTAGTAAGATGTTCTATTTCCTTTAAAGCGTTTTCGGCATTGACTTGTAAATTCATTGCAAGATGTTTGTAATCGGATGATTGTTCCGGTGATTCTATCTTTCCAGGTTTTATTTCCTGTTCTTTTGATAAGAAAAAAAAAGCGGCGGCACAAATTAAGATTACAATTGCGATTGTCGGTACTTTGTTGTTTTTCTCAGTTTTTTTCATTTGATTAATTTTTTAAACATGGGAATTTTCCCTGATTGCAAAGAAAAAAGCATTTTATTCGCGGATTGATAACGGTTACTTGCCCTTTTTTCCAAAACTTTTGTCTTTTGCAAGTTCGGTCGTTGGAAATTTCAAAGCGGCTATTTCTCTTATTATT
>JAOZSF010000164.1 GCA_029939815.1 bacterium | reverse complement strand
TAACGAATAACGAATAACGAATAACGAATAATATCTTAATAAACACATACCGGAGAAAAAAATGATTAGAAACAAAAAAGAAATGAAAAAAGACGTAAGATCGAATATGCGCGACGGGAACGGCGTAGTTACTATAACACATCTTTTTACCGCGGATGAATTGAAGTCTAACACGCGGCTTTGTGCAAAACTTACCGTACCGCCCGGAGCAAGCATCGGTTTTCATAATCATATTGATGAAGAGGAAGTTTTTTACATTCTCAGTGGAAGAGGAAAAGTTGATGATAATGGGCAAGTAAGAGAAGTGGTCACCGGAGATGCAATTCTTACCGGTAGCGGAGCAGGTCATTCGATTGAATGTATATCTGAGGAACCGCTTGAAGTCATGGCGGTAATAGGCTGTTTTAATTGAAATGATGCCCCTGCAGCGGCCGTTGTTCCATTGGAAACGATGACCATGCGGTAATACGCATGCGTGCCCCGCGTATGCCGGTTTTTTTATTGGAACGGCGGGACTTTATTTTATTGAAAATCATTAAATTATCAAATCATCAAATCGTGAAATCATAATTGTAGTTGACTCGATTTTAAGAATACAGTATAATACCTACAATAGTAAATAGATTGTTTTGGCTTGTAGAAAATTAAAGCAATTTATAGGAAAACGTGAACTTCGGGAAACGTCAAGGCGTTCTTGCAGCTCATAGAGTAAGTAAAGAAATAAAAAGTGAGGATGTAATGGCTAATGTAACGTTAACTAATATCAAAAAGATTTACGATGGTAATGTAATAGCAGTTCATGACTTTAACTTAGAAGTTAAAGATAAGGAATTTGTTGTTCTGGTGGGTCCGTCAGGCTGCGGAAAATCTACAACACTACGCATGGTTGCCGGACTCGAAGAAATATCAGAAGGTGAAATCGCGATTGACGGCAGAGTTGTAAATGATGTACCTCCTAAAGACCGTGACATAGCAATGGTATTTCAGAATTACGCTTTATATCCGCACATGACGGTTTATAAAAATATGGCTTTTGGTTTGAAATTACGCAAATATCCCAAAAAAGAAATCGATAGCCGGGTGAGAGATGCAGCAGCAATTCTTGGTCTGGAAGAGTATTTGGACCGCAAACCTAAACAACTTTCCGGCGGGCAGCGGCAGCGTGTTGCTGTGGGTCGTGCTATAGTCAGAAAACCGAAGGTGTTTTTGTTTGACGAACCGTTATCAAATCTTGACGCAAAGATGCGTGTTCAAATGCGTACGGAAATATCAAAGCTGCATACAACACTTCAGGCAACAATGCTTTATGTTACACATGATCAGGTGGAAGCTATGACCATGGGAGACAGAATTGTTGTAATGAAAGACGGGTTTATTCAACAGATAGCTGACCCGATTAAACTTTATGATTATCCGGAAAATAAATTTGTTGCCGGATTTATCGGAAGCCCGCCGATGAACTTTATGGATTGCAAAGTCGTAGCGGAAAACGGCGGAATTTGGATGGACGCAAAATCATTCAAAGTTAAAGTTACTGATGAACAAGCTAAACATTTGGAAAGTTATGTCGGAAAAGAAATCGCTTTCGGTGTTCGACCGGAACATATTGAAGACATTAACAATGTTACCGATGCGGATCCTTCAACTTGTATTACTGCCTTGGTAGATGTGATTGAACCGATGGGAGCGGAAACATTTTTATATTTGACTTCGGGTGAACATTCGTTTATCGCGAAAATTGGTGGTCACGAACAATGCCGAGTTGGTGACTCAATAGATTTAGCGCTTACAATTGAAAGGGCGCATTATTTTGATCCGGAAACTGAAAAGGTTATTATTTGATTTTCAGTTGTATAATTTTTTAATTTTTTTTGAACTTATCTACTTTCCGATTTTTATCGGATGAGGAATAAATATATGTTGCCATTGAAAATAGGTGATTTAGAAGTTCCTATGCCGGTTATTCAAGCAGGTATGGGAGTGCAGGTAGCCAAAGCTGAACTCGCAGCGGCTGTCGCAAAAGCAGGCGGAATCGGCTGTATATCAAGCGTTGGATTAGGAAGCAGAGAAGCTTCGGAAAACGATTACTTGGCTGACTCGCACGAACATCTTGTAAAAGAAATAAGAAGCGCAAAAACACTCGCACCAGGCGGAATTATCGGTATGAATGTTATGGTTGCATTGTCAAATTATGATGATGTTATTAAAACCTGCGTTGAAGAAAAAGTAGATGTTATAGTTTCAGGCGCCGGCCTGCCTCTTACGCTTCCGGGGTTAGCTAAAGGCAGTAATATAAAACTTATTCCGGTTGTCTCGTCAGGTCGCGCGATGAAGATTATTCTTAGAAGTTGGCATAGAAGATACCAGTATATGCCCGATGCGGTTATTATTGAAGGTCCTCTTTGCGGCGGTCATATGGCATTTACTGAAAATCAGGTTTTGCATCCCGAACTGGCGCCAATTCAAAATATTCTTAATGATGTTAGAGCTGAACTTGCTCCGTTTGAAGCCGAATACGGTAAAAAAGTGCCATTGCTTGGCGCTGAAAATGTTGTTACGGCAGATGATGTTTTGGAAAAATTGAATATGGGGTTCGATGGCGTTCATGTCGGCACAAGATTTATCTGCACAGAAGAAGCGGGAATCGATATAAAATCTAAAGAAATTTATGTTAATGCAAAAAATGAAGATATTATCGTTCTTCATAGCCCGATTGGTTTGCCGGTAAAAGTTCTTCGCACTCCTTTAGTGGAAAAATTGTTGAATAATGAAAAAATACCCTTCGGATGTCCATTCAGATGTTTGCGCGCGTGTGAAGCAAAAGCAGCAAAATTCTGTATCGCTGATGCTTTGCTCGATACTCTGGCAGGAGATACTGAAAAAGGCTTATATATGGTTGGCTCGGGTATAGGAAGAGTTAATGATATTATCCCCGCGGAAGAATTCTTCGAACCGTTAAAAAAACTTGTTTAATATTTTAAGGATATTACTTTGAAACAAAGCATCAGTATTCACTGTTACGATTTCGATGATTATACCATCGGAGAAGGCTTCAGAACCGGAACACGTACTCTTACCGAAACAGACATAGTAATGTTTTCAACACTTACCGGTGATACAAACCCGCTTCACATGGATGTTGAATATGCGCGTGAAAATGTTTACGGTAAGCCGCTTTGTCACGGTCTTATGATTATTTCATACGCTGCCGGTTTGATAAATAAAGTGGGTTATATTGATGGAAGCACAATCGGACTAAGACAAATGGACTGGCGGTTTCGCCTTCCTGTCTTTCCGGGCGATACAATTTACGTTGTTGTTACTATAAGAGGAAAACGCAAACTTACCGCTGAGACCGGGATGGTAAACGCCGAAATCAACATTTATAATCAGCGTGATGAAATCTGTGTATCCGGCTCGTGGAAGATGATTGTCACTCTGCATCCCAAAGTTGAAAAATAACTAGTCGCCCCTTAAAAACAACTTTAAAGTAGAATTAATGGGATATACAAGCTGAAAAGGTGTGTGAAATATTGCAAGATTTTAAAAGAATGATGCGAAAAATTTGCATAAAACTTGAAAAAAACAAGTGCTTTTAAAATTATTTTCTTTATATTAAAAACTTTAATAAATCGGTAAAAGCCAAATTCGGTCGATTGCTGCGTTGATTTCAGTTCAGCGTATGAAAACACGCTTTCACTTCATCGCCTTGTAATCACCTCAAATTTGACTTTTTAAGGGACGACTAAGCAATGTTTACTTCTGAAAATATTCTTGGAAAAACTTTCACTTGTGAATGCGGGAGTGTCCATTCAATTCCAACCGAATATTTTATTTATTCTCCAGAAACTTTTCTTAAAATCCCTGAAATTCTTTCCGCAAAATCAAAAAATAAAATCGTAAATCTGTTCGCGGATGAAAATACTTATCAAGTTGCCGGAAAATCAGTCAGAAAAATTCTTGAAAATTCCGGCTGGACCGTTCAACTTATCATAATTCCGGAAACAAACAATAAAAAACCGGTATGTGATGACCTTACCTTCAAAATCCTCAACAAATCTCTGAAACAAGCCGATGTTTTCCTCGCGGTGGGAAGCGGTGTCGTTAATGACCTCACTAAATGGCTGGCTTTTGAAAGAAAAGTTCCTTATGCTGTTGTCGCTACTGCGGCAAGTATGAACGGGTACACCGCTGCTAATGTTGCACCAACAATCAAAGGGGTAAAAAGTTTGATTCGTGCCCGTGCACCTTTTGCTGTTTTCGCAAATCCTGAAGTTATAATTTCGGCACCCGGTGAGATGACGGCATCCGGACTTGGGGATTTAATTGCAAAACCGATGAGCACGACTGACTGGGTGATGAACAACAAATTTTTTGGTGAGCATTTTTGCGAGAAATCCGCGTCTTTAATTAATGAAATCGAACCCCTGTATTTCAATAATCCCGAAAAAGTAAAATCCTGTGAGCTGGAAGCTGTTGAAGCTCTTGTTACAGGACTTATGTACACCGGTTTCGCAATGACTATGATTGGTGTTTCGTCACCGGCATCCGGCGGAGAACATTTGTTTAGTCATACTTTGGATATGATGAGCTCGGTTGACGGAGTGTCGCACGATCTTCACGGCAGACAGGTTGGGATTGGCACAATAATTTCCGCGGCATTATACGAGAGAATATTATCGATAGAAAAACCTGAGATTCACGAAATGCCGAAAGATATTGACGAAATTTTCTGGGGAAATATTTCAGGTTCAATTGCGGAACAGTATGCTGCCAAGCAGGAAAAATTACAAGTCATGAGGGATAAATTATCCTCAAAAACTTTTTGGACTGAATTGAAAATCTTACTCAAAAAAAGGGTCAGACCGGCAAAACAAATCGCTGATTGCCTTGGAAAAGCAGGCGCAGCACGTAAATTCAGCGATATTAACTGTTCATCAAAACGCGCTATGACCGCGCTTCTCCACGCACATGAAATCCGCAAGCGACCGACCGTGATTGATTTAGCGTGGACGCTTGGTATTTTACCTTCCTCAGCCGAAGAAATTTTCAAAGAGTATTCTTTCGGGAGGGAAGGGTTTTAGGCGGATGTTTTCCGTTAATAAATAATCAGTTATTTAATAATCGATTACCTGAATACAATGATTTGGAGTCCAAATCATCTACTCTTTCGATGTTCCCGTTTTCAATCAACACAATTTGTCGGTTTCATTCAGCATTTTTTGTCGATTGAATTAACCTTAAAAACGCAGTTAAAATGGATAAAAGCTCTCAATCTGCGATGAATAAAG
>JAOZSF010000163.1 GCA_029939815.1 bacterium | reverse complement strand
AAAAAAGATTTTCCACAATTAATTGACAATACGATATAATATAGGTATAATAAATATACCATGAATTTTGAATTCGACATAAACAAAAGTAAATCCAACAAAATCAAACATGGAATCGACTTTGTTGAAGCACAAGAAATATGGGAAGATTCTAATTTAATAGAATTTCCCGCCAAAACTATTGATGAAATTAGATTTATAGTTATTGGCAAAATTAATGAAACACATTGGACGAGTATAATTACATATCGGGAAGCAAACATACGAATAATATCAGTACGCCGATCCCGACCAGAGGAGACAGAAATATATGAAAGCTAAAAATTTAGACAAAAAATTTGATGAGGGAAAAGATATTAGTAAATATTTTGATCTCTCTAAAATTCGCCATCCAAAACAAGAGCAAAAACGAGTAAATGTAGATTTTCCAATTTGGATGATTCATTCACTTGATAAAGAAGCTCATCGACTTGGTGTTCCACGACAATCTATTATCAAAGTGTGGGTTGCGGAGCGATTAGAAAAGAAAAATGAAATTATAACAAAGTCGATGGACTGGACAGGAACGCAGAGCATTTTTTAGTTGTTCCTGCCAGTCATCTCCAGCGTTACCGCCGTGCCGCGCACGACACGGCGTTCGCATAATATGGAACACCTAAAAAATAATTTTACAAAAATACATCTAACAATCTTTATTTCGATATTCGGAATATTTACAATTCTGACATTCTTAGCAAGCAATGCAGGAATTGATAATGGAGGCAATCACAATATACGTGTATTCCAAACAACAATTGGAGTGATTACTGGTCCAATGACTGGAGCTATTGCTAGAGGATTTCAAGGATGCTGCACCAGAGCGTCACTCCTTATTATGAAATTTTGCGCTCCTTTTTTAATTTTTTGCGTAATTGTTCAATTTATCAAACTTCCTGAAAAAAATGGCTTAATATTATTAGGATGATTATATGGGGAATCGGGTGGCTTATTTGGTTTTTAGGCGGTATTGTCTCTTTCGGACATGCCTTGAGTTAAAATAATAAAGAAAAAATGCGAACGAGGTCAATTAACTTCTCAACTGTAAATTTTAGAATCACTAAATCGAGATATGAAGAAAACCACGCGACAAAAACTTTTATTGCTGGAAATATTGCTTGGCATATGTTTAGGAATGTATCTGTTCATAAAAATACAAGAAAAAAAGAATGGATATGTAAATTGCTCATATGTTGGAAAACCGGTAATGGCAAAATGGTTTCCTGAAAAAGAAAAGTTTTTGCTTGGAACTCCCATCGAACTTACGCTTTCGCTCATAAATACATCCGATGTCAACTGTGTTGTGTGTTATTATAAATTTGACATGGAACAAATTGATTTTCCATCGTGTAAAGTTAATTCAAAACTGTGCAAAAGAATTTTAGAACCAAAAATCAGCGATTGGGATGGTGCAGTACCAAGCGTGGCTTTGGAAGCAGGAAATTCTGAAGGGATTTCCTTGTACCTGAATAATTACTGGCTGCTTGATCAAACCGGAACATATCAGGTGACGTGTGTAATAAATCTTGATGTGTCTTTATGGAGTCGCGATAAAAATTATAATTTCGACAAGCTGTCGGCAACAAATAAAGTCGAGTTTGAAATTGTCGAAGGAACAACAAATGAAATTATTGATTGTTTGAATGAATATTTAGTAAGTGACGGTAAGAAAACTTTTTTGAAACGCGGTCGCGCGGAAGCGGTTGCCTCTCTTAAAAGTCCGATTGCCATTGAATATCTTAAGAAAGCAGCTTTCTCAAAGTCGATGAATTCAGGTTACTGGGTTGCCAAAGGTTTAATGGATATGAGAACTCCTGATGCTGATGCCGCAATGGTATGGGCGTTAACAAACGGTACTCTTTCTGTGAAAGAAAACATTGTTATGCTAATGGGGAACGAGAAATATTTTATTTCTGAAGCGCTGCCGACTATAAAAGAATTTTCTTTTTCCGGGTCAGGCAGTGACCGGCTTCGTCAATTATCCTCTCATTATGTTAATAAAAATTAACTGAAAATATCAATCCACGACTTTAGTCGTGGGAAAACAATTTTAAAAATAATCTTAACCGTTTCAACGGTTTATCCCTTTTAAGTGTGCTTGTAAATTTTCGGGATGAAAATTAGATTAAAACATCTGGAAATAAACAAGACCGGCGGCATTGGCAATCCCGAACTCCGACCTCAGCGAGGTCGGCTACAGTTGTTATCCAAAAGTTTAGAAAAAATATTGTAGCCGCTGCCGTTGGCTGCGGAGAGTTCCGGCCTCAACGAGGTCGGCTACAGGATAATCCGTTGCAAAAATCCAGGGATAGACGCTGACCCTCCATTTACCAATCCCGAAAATTTACATGCCCACTTAAAAAAAACGATTGACTATTCTTTGTATAAAAGCTATAATCAGTAATATAAAATTAAATAAAATAAAGGGAGCAAAATATGAACTTTAAAGTCGATCAGGAACTGTGTATTGGATGCGGAGCGTGCGAAACAACATGTCCGGAAGTGTTTGAATTAGTTGAAGACAAATCGCAGGTGAAATTAAATCCCGTTCCGGAAGAACTTCAGGCGAGTGCTTTGGATGCTGAAGCGGGTTGCCCTGTCAGTGCTATTTCACATAGTTAATATCATTCGGCAAGTTATAAAACCAATCAACGACCAAAACAGATAATGAAGAATAAGATATTAATTTTTCTTTTAATGAATTTGCTTTGGGTTCTTGCTTGTGCATGTGCAGAAGCGAAGGTTAGGAAGTCGGCGAAAAAAAAACCCAACAAAAAATCTGAAACGGTATTTCGTGATATTTTTCCGGATACCTGGGTTGCTACAGATGCACTCGGAAGAAAAATGCCGGTTGAATCAGAAGTTGGACCTGTTAAGAATGACCAGCGGAGAGTTGCAGGTATGTTTTACATAACCTGGCACCGGGATACGCAATACAATATGCCGAGTCCTTATTTAGCTGATGTAACAAAAGTGCTGAAAAAAAATCCTGAAGCGAGATTAGACGCAAATCATCCCGCATGGCAAGGCGGGGCTTATCATTGGGGTGAGCCGGAATTAGGTTATTTTCTCAGTAAAGATGAATATGTTATTCGTATGGATATGTCCATGCTTTCAGATGCCGGAATTGACGTTCTTATTTTTGATGTAACCAACGCGGTGCGTTACTGGGATGAGTGGAAAGTTATTTTTGCGGTAATGCAGAAGATGAAAGCCGAAGGGAACAAAGTCCCTAAATTTTGTTTCTGGGCATTCAATGGAGCTGTGATAACCGTTGTGCAGGAACTTTACGATAAAATTTATAAAATCGGGAAATATAAGGACCTTTGGTTTTACTGGGACGGAAAGCCACTGCTGCTTTATAACGGTACACCTTCCTGTGATGCGAATCGCAGTGGGATAAAGCATCCTAATCCGCATTACGATCCTGACGCGAAAACCAATCCTAAAAATCCTCATTTCGGCGATCCTGATTATACAGAAGAAAATTATCTTGATTATACAAAAGATGTTAAAAACTTCTTTACTTTAAGAACCATGTGGTGGGGATATTATGAATGGGCAGGTAAACGCTTTGTCGGTACAGAAGATAATTGGAGTTTCGGTTATGATCTCAGTGACAAACGAGTAAGTGATTTGCATCCGAACAAACTCGTTTCAACACATAAAGGAAAAAAAGAGGAAGCTGCGGTTACTCCCGCGCAACATGCCTCAACAATGGTTGGGAAATGCTGGACTCGGAAGAAAGGAGAGCCGAAACTCAATGAATATGACCTGCCTGTACCTACTTATGTGCCATGGCTTGGCAGGAAGGTAAAAAATCCCGAAGGTTACGGAATTTATTTTCAGCAAAGGTGGGATGAAGCATTAAAAACAGATCCTCAATTTTTATATCTTAATGATTGGAATGAATGGACGGCGGGGAAATATCAGCCGAAAGACGGCGGAACAGTTACTTTTATGGGACGTAAAAGTCCGTATTTTTTTGTTGATCAGTATAACTCTGAATTTACACGGTCAATTCAACCTATGAAAGGCGGATATACCGACAATTATTATATGCAGATGGCACAGAATCTAAGAAAATACAAAGGTGTTCGACCAATTCCTGAATTAAAAGGATACAATAAAATTTTTATTGATGGACGTTTTAATGATTGGGAAAAAATTAAAACCGAGTATCGCGATACAATAGGGGATACAGCTCACCGTGATTATAACGGATACGGTGGACTGCATTATACGAACAATTCCGGTCGGAATGACATAACAACCTGCAAAGTAGCAGTTGACAAGAAAAACGTATATTTTTTTGCGGAGACGCGTGAGCCGCTAACCTCACATACAGGAACTAACTGGATGCTGCTGTTTATTGACGTTGATAAAAATTCAGAGACGGGATGGCATGGCTATGATTATCTTGTGAATAAAGATGTAATTAATGATCATACAACTGTACTCAAACGTTATGACAAGAAAACCGATAAGTGGGTTAATAAAGCGAAAGTTTATTATCAGAAAACCGGAAACAAACTTGAACTTGCAATTCCGAGAAAGTACTTTGGATTCGCGGGTAATACGTTAACTTTTGATTTTCACTGGGCGGATAATCCTGCGGATTTGAAATCGCCGATTTCACTTTGTACAAACGGTGACAGTGCGCCGAATCGAAGATTTAATTATCGTTGTATTTGGAAGAAATAAAATTTACAAACGAGAGAATAAAATGACTATTAAAAAAGTTGCAAAAGATGAGATAGTTTTTAATGAAATACCGAATGGAATTTGGGGCGGAACGGTTATCTCAGAAATATTTCCCGCAGAAGGAGATACTAAAATGTCGTGTGGCGTTCATGAACTTCCGGCTTCGGAAATAATAGTTGAGAAAGCTCCTGTGGATGATGTGTTGTTCATTCTTGAAGGAGAAATGGAAATTGAGTCGGATGGTGTTACTAAAAAATATAAAGCGGGGGATTTTGCATATCTTCGCGCAGGTGCGCGACAGAAATTCACGGTGCGGAACAGAGTAAAACATATTTATGTTACTTATCCATGCAACTGGATAACAAATAACGAATAATTTTCCGGCAGCGCCGGAATCCGCAGCCAACGGCAGCGGCTACAACTGAAAACTGAATTAATGAGTAGAGGAAATTACAATGAAAGAAACAATGGATTTAAAACTTGCAGTACTAATAGATGGTGATAATATTCCATCAGCTTATGTTAAAGAAATGATGGCGGAAATTGCTAAATACGGCAA
>JAOZSF010000162.1:1626-5316 GCA_029939815.1 bacterium | reverse complement strand
TGGTTAAATTTCTTCTTTGGATGAAAGGAGGAGAAAAAGTAACAATTGCCGGTGACAAGACTCTTGCTGAAGAAATCGCGGGAATTTATTCTGAGACAGGAAAAAGAAAATTCGATAATGAAATTATGACAAAAATCTACGGAAAAAAATTTACCGTCGAATATTGTTCGTTAAATGATGCACCGCAATCAAATGGAATTTCCGTTAAACTCGGCGGAAGTTCGGCAGGAGTTTATGTTAATAATAAAGTCAGAGTTGCTTCTCGCTTTCGCGCCAATTGACTATAAAGATGACGCTCCGGTTGATGAATGGTCAGTAGATACGGGATGCGGAGTACAGTACTTTTCTCAACAGGCGGTTGCCCGGTTGGCTCCGCTTGCCGGTATAGATTTTGATGAAAAAATACCTTTCCCTGAACGTCTTGTTGAAGTGCAGAAATTGATGAAAAATGGCGATGAAAGAGCACGGAAAGTTTACGAAACCATCGGAACTTATTTTGGGTACGCGATTGCTCAATATAGTGAACTATATGACTTCAGGAATTTGCTTATCCTTGGTAGAGTTACATCCGGTGATGGAGGAAATTTAATTTTATCAACTGCTGAAAAAATCTTGCAGTCAGAATTTCCGGAATTAGCCGAAAAAGTTAAATTCAGAACCCCGGATGAAAAAAATAAACGACACGGACAGGCTGTTGCTGCGGCGAGTTTACCGGCAATTTAGTAACTTATCCCAATTTCATAACTCTGGCTATCTCGTTTACCAACTCATTTAGTTGAAATGGTTTTACAATTCGACCTTTAAAGCCGTAATTGCTGTAATTCGCCATGATTGAATCGGTTGAGTAGCCACTGGCAACAATTACTTTTGCGTCAGGATTAATTAAAAGAAGCTTCTTAATGGCTTCCTCTCCGCCCACGCCGCCCGGTATGGTTAAATCCATGATTACAATATCAAACGGCTGCCCGCTTTCAGCTGCAGAAGTATATTTTTCTATTGCGTCTTTCCCGTCTGCTGCAAAATCAACTTTATAGCCGCACGAACCAAGCATTGCTTCGGTAACATCTCTGACCATTACTTCATCATCCATTATTAGTATTTGTGCAGAAACGGAATCGGTACTTTTGTCATGGCGCTTGGAAGTTGAAAAAGGGTTTTTACAGGAATGCTTTTCGGTTGGGATATAGATAATGAAAGTAGTACCTGCTCCTATAGTTGAATCGACACTGATATATCCATTGTGTTTTACAACAATGCTGTGTACGGTCGAAAGACCCAGTCCACTTCCTGTCTGTTTAGTGCTGAAATATGGATCGAAGATTTTTTCAAGGAATTCTTTTGGAATACCTATTCCGCTGTCTTTTATAGTTAATTTTACAAAACAACCTTTTAAAGCCGGCAGTGGATTTTCAACATTTTCGGCTTTAATATACAAAGAACCGCCTTCAGGCATTGCTTCTTTGGCATTAATAATCAGATTAGCAATTACCTGGCTCATCTGACCCTTGTCGGCTTTTACCTGCCAAAGATTATCGGATAAGTTAAATTCCGCTTTTACATTGCTTCCGCTCAAATTAAAATCTACTGTGGACTGAACAACCGACTTCAAATTAACGGCTTCCAATATCGGGTCTCCTCCTTTAGCAAAAGTGAGAAGCTGTTTGGTTAGATGTGTAGCTTTTTCTAACGCGCGATACGCTGTGTCAAGAAATGTATATGCTGGATGTTCCTCCGGTATTTTTAATTTTGCAAGTTCAATATTTCCAAAAATACCTGTTAGAATATTATTGAAATCGTGAGCTATTCCTCCTGCCAGAACACCTATTGATTCCAATTTCTTTGTTTTTAAAAGTTCGCGCTCCGTTTTATGCTTTTCGGTAACATCACGAAAAACTAGCACAACACCCCTTATTTTACTGTGAGCATCTCTGATTGGTGCAGCACTATCGGCAATATTATATTCATATCCGTCTTTTGAAATAAGAATTGTGTGGTTAGCTAATCCAACGATGCATCCTTTTTTTAACGCTTCGTTTACAGGATTAACTACAGTACTTCGCGTGGCTTCATCAATAATATTGAATATCTCTGAAAGCTGTTTGCCTTTTGCTGAATCAATAGACCATCCGGTGAGTTTCTCGGCAATTGTGTTCATCAGGACAACATTTCCGAATTCATCGGTTGTAATAACGCCGTCGCCGATAGAACGAATGGTAACAAAAAGTTGTTCTTTTTCATCCAAAAGATCTTGCTGTGCTTTAACTTTATCGCGAAGCATTTTGTTGGCATTTTCAGCCATTTGTGCGAACTCGGAAAATTTTATTTCATCTATGTCAATCGGCTCGTTTGAAATGACCGCGCGATCGAAAAATGAAGAGAACAGTTCAAAATCATTTTTAAGTCTTTGTGTCAAATTATTAAATAAAAATAAAAATACAGCAACAATTCCAAAAGTAACTATACTAAAATAAAACAAACTTGTTTTAATTTGATTATACATTTTAGCTTTTATTAAAGATATCTCCTTCTCTACATCATCAAGATAAACTCCGGCGCCGACAATCCAGTTCCATTTAGGAATCCCCAAAATAAAAGATGCTTTTGGTGATTCTTTATCCTGATTAGTCAACTTAAAAAGTGAGTAATAAATGTAATCGCCTTCGGGATTTTGCGCGGCCTTATATTCTTTCTCAAAAATTTCCTTTGTTTTCTCAGGATCCTTATTGAAAACCTCCCATAATTTTTTCTTACCGTCAATTATTTTGCCATTTGAAACTAAAGCATCTCCGTTCAATCTGTTAATAAAAATATAACCCTCTTTCCCAAAACGGATCCGGCTTATAATTGAAAGCATTTCCTTTTTGGCTTTTTTTTCAACATCTTCCACATATAAACCGGCACCTATAATCCAGTTATACGGCTTAAATCGTTTTATAAAAGATATTTTTTTAAAATCTCTACCGGACATGCCTGGTTTTATCCAGTGATACTCATAAAATCCTTCTCCGGATCGATTGGCAATTGTAAGCATCCCTTCGGTAATATTTTGTGTGTTGGTATCAGGGCCGTTTATTAGATTCACACCAACGAAGTCCGGATTACTCGGAAACAAAACCGCAACACCATCAAGCCGGCTGATGAAAAAATATCCTCTATCCTCTTCAAACTTAATGGGACCTAATGCGTCTATTATCATTTGCTGAATTTCAGATGCGCTTTTGCTGCCTTTGTTTTTTTCGTAAAGATGCTGCGCAACCGCATGAGCTTCATAAACACGCTTCTTTATAATATCTTTTGTTCGCTTTTCACTTAATGAATGGTGATATTCTATCATATCAACAACACGAAGAACTTCCTGCTTTATGTTATATTTTTGCCGGGCAACGTAGACAGTTCGCATTTTTTTTGCGCAATTATTGAAATCACGATAAGCATTAATAGTGTTAATTATAAGAATAACGACAGCTAATGCTATCAAAAGAACAACACCCCACAACCTTATATGTTTTATGAAATTTATTTTATCTTTCATTATGTTATTTGCCTTTGTAATTCTTATGATTCAATACCGACTTGCCGGTAATATAATAACATTATTAATGATTATTGTCAAAGATAAAAAAGTTCCCGGTCTTTGACTTGATTTCGTATAGTTGTTAAAATAGTATTGTAAACTATTTAACCAACCAA
>JAOZSF010000162.1:0-1526 GCA_029939815.1 bacterium | reverse complement strand
GGAAAATCTATAGGAAGATATAAAATTAATATTGAAGATGAAGCCGGTAAAGTAAATGTCTCTAAAGCATTTCTTATGAAAAAATCAAAAGGAGGTGAGGGCTGGAATACAGGTGAAATATCCCTACCGGACGCGCTGAAAGTCAGCCCTAAATTGGCAAAAAAATTAATAGACTATCGCTACGGAAAAAATCACGTCCCGGGAGCGCGCGGAGATGATAACGAAGATAATGTGATTATTACTTCCGATGGGATTGATAATGATGCTGACGGAATTGTTGATGAAGAAGATGAAGGAATTGAAGACCCAAGTGAATATTCTCCATGGTATCCGCAGGGTGATGACAGGCAATTCACAAGCATAGGTGACATGTTGTCGGTTTTTATGGCGGATATGGATAAAATAAGTCCTGCAACTAAAAAGGCTCTTAGAATTGAAATCCCGAAAAGAGCAACCGTTTACTCTATTGACAAACCCGGCTCTAAAACTATCCCTAATGATAAACCTTCGGATATTAATTGTTTCACCGCCCGCGAATGCCGCCGCAGAATCGATGCGGCTAACAACGCGCAAACATTTGAATCTGATGCGGCAAAACGCTCCCAGCTCGCGGTTAACGCGATAGATTATCGTGATGAAAATCATGTCCTCTCAACTCTCGGCTCTACTTACGGAGTAGAAGCCGTCTGCTTTAATGAAGTTATGGCTAATGACGAATCATGTACTTTTATGATCCGCGATGGTAATTCCTGTAACGGCATGCTTAGCACTTATACTTTTGTTAAGCATAAACCATCAGGCGCAGACGATAATGTTGATGAATACTGGGAAAAATATATCGGAGCCACAGATGGTAAAAGAACGTTCTTCGGCGCAAGCTGGCCTTATTCCGCTATTCCGGGACGCGGATGGTATCTCTTCGACCCCAGACACGCCTGGCGGGTAAGCGTTGCTAAAAAAATCGGCTCTTTTAACTACTCCCCGGGCAGTTCAAAAATTACGTTTAAACTTCCAAACGGACCCGGAAAAAAAGGCTCTTCTTCAAGCCCGGTCCTCGAAAATTATTGCAGAGGTAACCAATCGAAAACTTTAGTAATTGAACCACCTAAAAAACTTCCGGGAGCTCCTGTCGGATGGGACTGGACACCTCCGTCTTTAAGAAACAACGGTGCTTTTTGCTCTTTTTATAATCCCGGATTGCGAAATTCTGATAAATCTTACACTTATCTTTATAAAGATCTTATAAAAACGCTGAAAAAAATGCACTTAACAAAAAACGGGCACCCTAAACTACCAAATAATTTCTTTAAAGGTTATTACGCAATGATTTATACTTGGGGCGACCCGGAAGGAACTCGCGGACAGCCGGTCGGTACTTATAAAGTGTCCAGCTCATCTTCCGATCACAACTTCACAATTGATAAAAATGATGTTTTTACAAGAAAAAGTTTCGAATCCCAAATTAGAAAAATATATAATATCCCCGCGGGTGAACCATTCAATGACAAAGTCGATATTAGCGTTTG
>JAOZSF010000161.1 GCA_029939815.1 bacterium | reverse complement strand
TTCCAAAGGAGTAATCATTTTTATAACTGTCATTTCCGTCAAAATCGATTATAATTTTTAGCGGTTGATTAATTCCAATTGAAGCATATCCGGATAAATTTTCATAAGTATCGTCACCGCCGGGATCAATAATCATCCATACATTTTTATTTGTATAAGTATCATTTTCAAATGTACCTATTTGAATTCCCTGCTTAATTAATTTATCCCTTAATTTTATAAGTTCCGTAATAACAGTGATTTGATTTGCTGAATCAACTGTTTGATATGCAAAGGAAACACATTGAGAAACTGAAAAATCTGACAATTCGGTAAAAATATATTGATTAATATTTTCTTCCTGAAGCAAATAATTATCGGCTTTATTCAGCAAATTTTTAATTATTTCCTCATTCGCATCTGCATTTATTAAATTATTAAATTCATTTCTTTTATCTTTAATATCACTGAATTTATAAAGTAAATAACTATAAAGTTTTTCATTTTTTCCATATTTATCAAAAAAGGAAAATAATTTTTTACGGATAGAAATGATATTTTCAATAGGATTTGCCGATTTTTCTTTCTTATAAGGAAAAGCTGTAACTTCAGAAATAATCTGTAAAGGGGATAAATTATCAACATCTGAAATCAGTTTATCTGTCATTTCTATTGTAAAAACAGGGTCAGCAAGACATTTCTCCTGAATTGGCAGGCGAAATTCGTCTCTGTACCATGCTTTCTCAAAACCGAGACTTCTGCGTGAAATCCCAAGATTATCTAAAGCATAATTTAAAGCATTAGCAGTTTTACCTGTAATAGAGTTTTCGGCAAAAACGTTTATTGATGTTGCTAACAGAAAAAATAAAAATATTTTTGACACTAATTTACACGGATTTTATTTAAATTACCAAATTCTACAATTTTTAAATTATTCAATTTTAAAATCACATCCATCGGATTTTTTTTATTTTATCGGTAATTTCATTTTGAATTTTCTTTAAAATTACTGTTCCGAGTCCACCTCTTAATTCATTTTTCCAAATATGAGATGATACTTTAACTAAAAGTATTGATTCTTCAATACGCTCAATTTTAGTATTTTTAGCTATTTCCGGTCCAACGATTTCCTCCCATTTTTCTTTAATACTGTCGAGCCAGGAATCAGCAGGCGGCTGTATTTGTCCGATTATGACTTCAAGAACATCGCCTATAGATTTAAAACCAGCTTTTTTTTTCATAATTTATAATTTTTTGAATAAAATTGCCCGTTTAAAAATAAACGGGCATTATAGGTCAATTCTAATTTCTAATTGCTCTAATTCTTGACCCGCGTATGCTGGGTTTTAATTACTCTAAACAAATCCCAATAGTCCAATGTCTAAATCCCAAAAATATTTTCTCTTAGTTTGATCATTTTTTCTTTTGTGCATGACCATGCGATAATACGCATGTTATTTCATTGGGTCATTCTTTAGGTCAATTAGATCAATTAAATAAGTTGCCTCACACTCTCATCGGCATAATTATGCAGAGAAAATTTTCACCTGAACGAACAACAAGCGGACTTCCACTACCTGTAATTTCGATTGTAATTTCTTCTGAATCAACACTTTGACATACATCAGTAAGGTAAGTTGGATTGAGCGCTAAATCGACCTGTTCACCGTCATATTTAATTTCAAGAACATCATTTACTTCACCGATTTCAGCTGTATTGGCGCTAACAGCGAGTTGATTTTTTTCAAAGTTCAATCTTACAACTGCCTGTTTACTTTTTTCAGTTACAACTGTTGCAAGACTAATAGCATTAAGAAAAGCTGATCTGTTAACTTGAATTTTTGCCTGGCAGCTTTTTGGAATTACCTGATTATAATTTGGATAATGTTCATCAACAAGTCTTGTAACAAGAACGCTGTTTAAAGTATTTATCTGCATAAGATTTGCAGTATATTTAATTTCAGCGGTTCCTTCAGTATTCAATATTTGCTGAATCACCGATATTGATTTAGTAGGAACAATCACCTGCATGGCTTTTTCCTGTTTTACTCCAACATAAACATATTTTGCAAGGCGTTTACCATCAGTTGCTACAACATCGAGGTCATCACTGAAATTGAAACACACACCGTTAAGCATGGATTTAGATTCATCTCTTGATACTGCGTAACTCGTGTATTTAAGCATAGTTGAAAGATCTTTTGTTGGAAGTTCAATTGAAACATCCGTTTCAACTACAGGAAAATTTGCAAAAGAGCTTGGATCCATTCCCCGCAAACTGCATTTTACTTTATTTCCCGAGCGAATAGTTGATACATTAGCTTCATCAACTGAAATTTCAATAGTATCCGAATTCATTTTCCGAAGTGCGTCAAGAAAAAAACGAACAGGAATTGTTGTCTCACCTTCTTCAACGATGTCAGCAGGTATCTTGGTTTTTACAGTAAGGTCAAGATCGGTTGCAACTAATTCAATTTGACCTGATGCAGCTTTCACAAGTAAATTTGAAAGTATAGGCATAGTGGTTCTTAAAGGGCATACCGGCTGTAAAAGTTGGACAGCGTTTCTTAAGAGAGCGGTTTGGCATTCGATTTTCATTCTAATAAATCTCCTACGAGTTAATTAATAATTCACAATTTAAATATAATTATACTAAATATATAATTATTTTAAAATATATTAATAGTATTATTTATAATGTGCAAATTGTGAGTAAAGCGTGTTAAAGGTAACTTAGCCTGTGAAAAGATATGTAAAAGTTTGTATAAAATCATTTTATTTTGTGGAAAAGTATATTTTTTATTATTTTCACAATCTATTCACATTGTTTTTCACATGTTTATTCACATCATCTGTACTCTGTCTATTATGTTTTTTTCAAGTGTTAAAAGTTGCTGTTTCATCACTTCATCCTCACTCTTTTTCTTCTCAATTTTACGACACGCGTATAAAACGGTTGTATGATCTTTTCCTCCGAATGACTGAGCAATTTCAGTTAAAGAACTGTTAGTCATGTTTCGGCATAAGTACATAGCCAACTGCCGCGGATAAGCTATAGATCTGGGTCTTTTACTTGATTTAAGGTCATTAGTTCTAAGATCAAAAAATTCACTTACTGATTTTTGAATGAAATCGAGTGTAATTATATGGGAAGAAATATAGCCTTTTAAGCATTCTTTTGCCATTTCAAGATTAACCGGCTCATTTTTTATAGAGGCATAACCAAGTAGTTTTACAATAGCTCCCTCGATCTTTCTTACATCATTTCTAACTTTATTTGCGAGATAGAAGCAAATATCTTCATCAAATTTCTGACCATACTGTTCCAATTTTTTATGAATAATCGCGACACGTGTTTCAAAATCAGGAGATTGAATATCAACTACCATTCCCCATTCAAATCGGTTAACAAGTCGATTTTCTATACTTTTAAGTTTTTGCGGAGATTTATCACTTGTCATTACAATTTGTTTACCTTCATTATGTAAGGCATTAAAAGTATGAAAAAATTCTTCCTGCATTCGTTCCTTTCCGGATAAAAACTGAATATCATCAACAAGAAGAACATCCACATTTGACCGATAAGACTCTCTAAATTTTGGTAAAGTGCGTGTTTGAATAGCGTCAATATATTGATTTACAAATCGTTCACTGGAAATATAAAGAACGTTTAAATTTTTATTTTTAGTTATAGCCGCATGACCGATAGCCTGCATAAGGTGTGTTTTTCCGAGTCCAACACCGCCGTAAATAAACAAGGGATTATATGCATGACCCGGATTTTGTCCGCTTGCATAAGCGGCGGCATGGGCCATTTGGTTTGAATTTCCGATAATGAAATTATTAAAGAGAAAATTTGGATTTAAATTAGTTACGTGAATTTTCTTCTTTTTTCCGGAAGTTTTGGCTGCCGAAGTAATAACTTTTTCTTTCATTCCTTTACATTGAATAAAAAGCTGAATTTTTTTTCCTGCTGATTTAGACAAAGAATCCTCTATAATAGAGAAATATTTTTGTTTAATCCAATCAGCAACAAGTGGAGAATCAACTTTTACAATGAATCTGTTATCATCAAAAGACAAAGGATGAACAACAGAAAAAAATGAATTAAAAATTGCTTCATTAGTTGAAGATTTTACTACATTGAGAACATTATCCCATAATATAAGACGATCAGTCACAGTTTTCCTCAATTTATTCACAAGTTATTCACAATAGGCATGAATATTGAAATCGTACTAAAACTAATAAAAATAATCAAACCTATTCTGAACTTAAATTAGTTATTTAGAGTAACTTACGACCATTTTTTTGGTGAATTTATCACAAATTAAATTAAGTGTCCCCACAACTTAAAATACAAAAAAAACAAAGTTATTCACAATTACTACCTTAAGTTAAATTTCAAACCGCATCAGCAGAAATGCAGATAGTGTGAATAGTATATCTAAAAAAAAAGCATTTGTAAAGTGCGTTTATAAAAACGTAATAATTGGAAAAAAATATCATTTATAATGTATAATTTTATAATTTAAATACAAGATATTGACAGAAAAAAAAAGAAGAGTTATTTTATACAAAAAAAATGGAAAAAATTACCTTTTTTCGTTTTTTTTACTTACTTGACGATAATTTAACTATACTGTATAATTATTTTGTAAATGAAAACTAATTTTAAAACAGATATCCTGATAATAGGAGCCGGCATAGGTGGATGTACTACAGCTATTACCGCTGCTGACAATGGATGTAAGGTAGTAGTGCTGACAAGTGGCAATGATATTGAAAAAACTTCAACTGTTCGCGCTCAGGGTGGAATTATTTATAAGGGAATTAAAGATACTCAAAAATCTTTAATTGATAATATTGAAAATGCAGGCGATGGAATGTGTAATCCTGAAGCGGTTAAACATCTCGTAAAAGAAGGACCTAAGCTTGTAAAAGACTTTTTAATTGATAAAAGCGGTGTATTATTTGATAAAAATGAAAAAGGAAAATTTGATTTAACACGCGAAGGCGGGCATAGTATTGAAAGAATTGTTCATTGTTCTGACAGTACGGGTAAAAGTATAGCTGAAGCGCTTTGGGAAAAAGTAAAGAAACATAAAAATATAACTATTTTTAAGAATACAACAGCGATTGACTTAATAACAACAAGTCATCATTCTTTAAATTTTGTTGATGTATATCTCCCTATTACTTGTGTTGGTGCTTATGTTTTACGACAAAAACCTCATAAAGTAATTAAAATTTTCGCTAAAGAGACCGTTCTCGCCACAGGTGGGCTCGGACAAGTTTATCTTCACACAACAAATGGCGCGGGATTAAGAGGAGATGGTTTTG